>DATCLI010000171.1:0-8616 GCA_036563955.1 Clostridia bacterium
GGATAGTATTAATACTAATTTATTTATACAATAATTGACGTAAAGGAAAATACATGAAATAATAAGATATTTGAATACATAATTGTCCTTAGCAATTTGGAATTCACATGGATTGAATAGGAGATAGACAATATATTTCCAAAGGGCCACTGGAAGCCATTTGGGTTTCAGATGCACAGTATTTATGATGATGTTTGTGGCAGCCCATATACAGGTAAAGCAGACTTGATTATTGATATGTTCTTTAAACGGCGATTTTCCAAAAATCAGCTAAAAACCCATTGATATGTTCCTGCTAACGGATACTATAAAAAATAGCCCACAGACATCAATCCATCAACAGACATCAATCCATCAACTCGAGCCACGTTGAGTGTGTAGCGTTGATGTTAAGGGTAAAAGAGCGAGCATGCAAAAGAGCCTTGTAAATCAAGGCTTTTTCAGATATGGGTATGAATGGTTATATTGCCGGCGAAAATCGGTTTTTCTACCTATGGGAATTATTGATGTTTATGATCGCGTAATTATTGAGTATCATATTGGATTAACTTGTGAAGGCATTCATGCTGCACATATTTTGGAACGTATTACAAGATTGTGAGACATAACTCCAAACTTTGGGGGCCGAACCGTTGGTGGATTATTCTACGGAGCGTAGGTAGGATTTCCTAAAGCTATGGATTATACTATCGTTTGAAAGGAGTTGATTTCATGACTTACATTACTGGCGAAACCATCAAACGATTAAGAGAAAAGAAAAAGTTAACACAAAGCGAGCTTGCTCAGAGAATTTATGTGTCAGATAAAACCATATCTAAGTGGGAAACAAATAAGGGACTGCCGGACATCAACATCTTGTCCGACCTTGCGGCTGCGCTTTCCGTTTCTGTTCCAGAGCTCCTCACCGGAGATGTTGCTGAAAACAGAAATGTCTCTGCAAACATGAGACGAAGCAAGTTCTATGTATGCCCGGTTTGCGGTAATGTGGTTCACTCTATAGGAGAAGGTGCATTTTCCTGTTGTGGCATTCGATTGCCGGAAGTGATTGCAGAGGAAACTGATTCGGAACACCGTATCCTCTGCGAAAGTGTGGAGGATGAGCTTTATATTCACATAGACCATCTCATGGAGAAAGGGCACTATATTTCCTTTGTTGCACTGGTAACGGATAATCAAATTCAGTTGGAGAAGTTATATCCGGAGCAAGCAGCAGAGCTCCGTTTCCGCAGAGTGGGACATGGCAAACTGTATGCCTTTTGCAACAGACACGGCTTGTTTTTCAGAAAAATCTAAAAAAGGGAGCCGGGACAGCCCGTGGACAAGTTTTCCCAGACGTATTGAGAGTGTCTTATTGATGTCAAGGGTGAACAAATAGAAAGCTCAAAATGCCTATTTAGAAATAACCTGCTTAAGACGTGCTTATAAATCTATGAAAATATCGCGTCAGTCAATTGATACGGAGAAAATTATGGGCTCTACGTTAAATTTTATTGAATATGTCTGTAATCGGATTGCAGGCGTAGGTGAAATTGATTATAAAAAGATGTTCGGGGAGTATATGATCTATGTGCACCATAAACCCATTCTGCTTGTTTGCGATAATACTATGTTTGTGAAGATTCTTCCATGTTCGCAATTCCGGTATGCGTGATAGCGACATTTGCAGCAGTACAGAAAGGACACTTTATAAGGAACGGGGGCATAAAATGAAAAAAGTCAAAATCACCGTTATGAAAACAGCATGCTATAGGGACTTGATTGAAAAGTATGAAAATCCCATAGAACACGCCTGCGACATGAAAGTCGGACAGGTATTCATAGCCAACGGATGGCGGAAGCCGGAGGGCTTTTGTGACAGCGCATGGGATAGCATTTCCGCGTTTGTGATGACCCTTTCCCACGGCGGTGAGGATTTTTATAACGGATGGATGAAGAACAAGAAGTCTGCCATGATTTCATGCAATGACGGCTTTCGTCCAGTCAGCTTTCTGCTGGAAACTTTGGATGAGGATGCAGAGTAAAACAGAATATCATAGATAAATTCTAATTTCACGGAGTGATAACATGATCATCCTTATTACAGGTGCAACACATAGCGGAAAAACCAAACTGGCACAAAGGCTAGTATCATTATCCATACCTGTCGATAGATCATCTGAAAATGGGGCTTATCCGAAGCGGTCAAACTGACTTAACTCCGGAATATAATACTAAACTTACCGAGTATCTTTGGCCGATTGTTCGTGAAATAGTCAAAACCGCAATTGAAAATGAACAGAATCTGATTGTCGAGGGCTGCTATGTCCCCTTTGACTGGGAGAAGGATTTCGAGGAGCCCTATCGTATATCGATCAGATTCATTTGCCTTGCCATGAACGATGCATACATCGAATCTCACTATGAGGAAATACTCAGGCACAGTTCCGATATAGAAACTAGGCTAGGCGTGATGGTTCATACGGTTAATCGGATCCCGGGGAATTTGCCCAAAGGAGCGATAATCGAAAAACCTTTACACGCAGTACAGGGAAGGACATATGGTAAGCATTGCTACCGAGGGCCTAAACCTCCTTTTAATTGCAAGCATGACTATCGCTTCACCGTCTATGTGCTGGATACAACAATTTCAATTGATGTCAATTCGTATAAGAAGGATTTGTTAAATGCGATGGAGGGACATATTCTCTAGACAGGTATGTTAATGGGAAAATATCAGGGAAGACATTAATGAATCCCAGTTTGTCGAGGAGCTGGAATGACTGTAAATAGGGGTTTTTGAGTTTTGCGGTCTGGTACTGGAAATTCAACCCCTTTTTTATTACTTGGTGGGAATATCTCCAAGTTTATCTGCATTGCACTCACGATAAAAGACAAGCGATCCCAACAGAGTGAGAACATCGAGCATATGAAAGTGCTATCACAAAAGTATATATGCCATATTTAAGTGCAAAGGTAGATGGAGGAAGAAACATGGTTTTCAATAGCAGGATCTAAAAGATAAAAGTAGGTATAGACTTAATTGGATCATGCAAAATATAAAAAAGTTTGTTAACAGGACGCATAAAATTAAAAATTACTAATCTTGACGCAAACAGCAAACATTTATTATAATTACTTTCATGCACATTTCGGTCAAAATGGGCACTAAATCTTGGTTTTAACTGGACAGTTAGCAGTAATTTTTTCCGAAAGTTGGAGATATGGAAATACCGGGTAGAGTATGATTCAACCGGGACAACAGATAAATCAGATGTGCTTAATATACAATAATGTATATAAAGGACAGGAAGGGGGGTTTGTCTTTCAGAACTTGTATTAGTTTATAATGAACTTCAATAACAAATTCGTTGAGAGGTAAAACGCAAAAGCCACAAGTCCAAATAATATTTGTTATGAGGCTGGGCTGCCAATTCAAAGTATGGTTTAGAAAATGATTTAATAATTATATAGTAATTCCTCGCAGAAAACGGATTACCCAAATCAGAAAAGTATAGAGAGGGGTTTATATGCCTGTATATATTACAAAAGAAGATATTATCACTGAAGATGGGATATTGTTATTGAGGAAAGATCAAAGAGTAAACGATACTGTTTTAAGCAAATTACAGAGATTTCATAGTTCTATAATAATAGATTTCGAAAATTACGAAATTTATAATGGACTAAAACTTAAGAATTATAACAAAATCCAAAAAACTTCTGGTATTAAGATAATCCAGTCATTCAGCGCAAGAAAGCATATCTTTAATGAACGAATTCTGGAAAAGCCCAATAAGGTATTGAGTAATTTAATATTTGAATCCAAAAGTGAACCCTGGTGGATATACATCAATGCTTTGATTAATCATGTCAGCTGGCTGTACATACATTCCATTGACGTGGCTATGATGTCGTTGATTATGGCGGTTGAATCAGGATATGGGAACAGCCAGTTATTCAATATAGGATTGGGTGCATTGTTGCACGATATAGGCATGCTGCTGCTTCCAAAATCTATTATAGAAAGGCCTCTTGAATCCTTAAACGAAACAGAACAGCTTATTTTCTGTCAGCACTGTGAATTGGGCAAGAGTTCCCTTGAATCATATAACCTTCCGAATGAATGTACCGATATTATTTTACAACATCATGAGCGACTTGACGGAAGCGGGTATCCAAAAGGTTTGAAGGGAGATGAAATATGCCTGAACAGCAGGATGGTAATGATTGCTGATGCTGTTGATGCAATCACATCGGACTGTCCTGACAGCGAAAGTGTATATCAACTGGATGAAGCAATAGAGATCATTAAAAACGAAGATAAATTTTCTAATGAACTAATATGCCTGCTGGAGAAGATACTGCAATAATGATTGCTTAAGGAGGGAATCCGGGCTGTTATTAATATAATTGTTGCAGAGAATGTGAATTGAATGGATGTTGGGAATGCGAAGATTTCTGTTGTGAAAAAGATATGTTTTCAAATTAGCATGATATAAGACCGAAAGCTTTTGTGCGTTGTGCAAATTAATGATTATAGAAGGGGGGAATAATATTGAGTAAGAAAATATTGGTGGCTTATTTTTCCTGAAGCGGAGTGACAAAAGGTGTGGCACAGACGCTTGCTGAGGCGGCAGGAGCCGACCTCTATGAAATTAAGCCTGAAGTGCCATATACCACTGCAGATCTTAATTGGAAAGATCAGAAAAGCCGGAGCACATTGGAGATGAACGACCCGGGTTCACGGCCGGCCATTTCAGGCAAGGTTTCAAATATGAGCGAGTATGATATTATTTTTTTGGGTTTCCCCATATGGTGGTATGTAGCTCCGACGATTATCAATACTTTTTTGGAAAGCTATGATTTTTCGGAAAAGACCATCATACTGTTCGCAACTTCTGGAGGAAGCGGCTTTGGTAAAACTGTGGAGAAGCTGAAAGGCAGCGTTTCGGCAACCACCGAAATTAAGGAAGGCAGGATTTTGAACGGCAAGCCGTCTAAGGAGGAACTGGCTGCATGGATCAGAAGCATCAATTTGCAGTAAGATTTAATCACGCTTATTCTCACTCGGTATAAACTTACTTTTGCTATTATCTTCATAAACTCATAAGTTTTATCTTGATTTTAGGAAACATTATACTGAAGATAAAAATATTTGAAATTTAGAGAAAATATGATAATAGACTTTTGTTGTGTAGCAAAATGCGTAAGTCCAAACAGGACCTGCGCATTTTTTATTTTCGGAGAAGAGAGGTTAAACCAATGAAACAAACACAACATAAAGAACATCGTCAACTGCTATCAGTAAGTATTTTATCACTATATCCTGAAACGATTCAGTTCTGTTAAACGAGTGAAGAAGCAGTCCGAGCCTTAACAGACCAGTTCATAGAATACCTACTCGGGTTTTATCTAGCAGGATGGAATAAAACCAGAATTGACTTTAGCTAAAATAATATTTATAATAAGAAAAGTTAACTAGCTAATAATTAAAATACTAATGATTAACAAGTTAATAATAACTTAATCACAAGTTAATAATAACATAATTCTTAGGCGGTGAGAGATCAGAAAAGATGGATAATAATTATGTAGGGAAAATTAGCAATAAAGGAATTGTTCTTCAGCTGATTGGTTTTGCTAAGAAACACCGGAAAATTATGCAGCATTATTTGGATGAAACCGGTGTCTACCAGTCCCAGCATCGTTTGCTGATGGAAATCTCTCGTCGTCCCAATGCTTCCCAAACCGAGATTGCCAGATCTATGGATATCTCTCCGGCGACCATTGCGGTATCCCTGAAAAAGTTGGAGAAGGGAGGATACATCCACAAAGTGATGGATGAAGCGGATAACCGGTTCAATCAAATTACCATCACCGAGAAAGGAAACCAGGTTGTCGAACGAAGCAAACAGATTTTTGAGGCAACCGACCGCCAGGTTTTTGAGGGGTTTACGGAAGCAGAGAAGGTTACTTTATCGCTTTTGATGCAAAAGTTGGATGCCAATCTGACCAGGATGGAAGAGGAAATTAAACAAAGAAAGGACATCATGAAATGAACCGTTATTGGAAATATGTCAAACCATACCGCGCGGCATTTATCATTGGGCCGATTATGATGATTATTGAGGTTATCGGTGAAGTAGTGATGCCTCTGCTATTAAGCAAAGTCATTGATTATGGGGTAAACGGCGGCCGGGGCATTTCGTATATCATCGCGATGGGGATCACGATGGTCATCACCGCACTGTGCATGATGGCCGGCGGTGTGGGAGGCGCTTATTTTGCCGTGAAGGCCTCCTCGGGATTTGCCAATGATTTACGGAAAGATCTGTTCAACAAGATCCAGACGTTTTCCTTTACCAATATTGATCGCTTTAGTACCGGTTCGTTGATCACCCGGTTAACCAATGATATCACTCAGGTCCAGAATATGATTCAAATGATGTTGCGGATGGCTTTAAGAGCGCCCGGAATGCTGATTGGGGCGCTGATTATGGCTTTTCTGTTAAACTTGAAGCTGGCCTTGGTCATTTTCAGCGTCATCCCTCTATTGGCGACGGCTATCTATTTTATTTTGAAGATCGCGTTTCCTCGCTTTAAAATCATGCAGCAGAAGCTGGACTTTCTGAATACGGTCACTCAGGAGAATTTAATCAACATCCGGGTGGTCAAATCCTTTGTCCGGGAGGATTTTGAAGAAGAAAAGTTTTCCGATGCCAATCAAGCGCTGAAAGACAGTACTATCAATGCCTTGAAAGTGGTTATCTTTACTCTGCCTGTGGTGACGTTGGCGATGAATGTTACCACCCTGGCAGTGGTCTGGTTTGGCGGAAAACAGGTGATCTTCGGCGGGATGACCGCCGGTGTTCTGACTGCCTTTGTCAACTATGTAGGTCAGATCCTGATCTCATTGATGATGGTTTCGATGATTATTCTGAACGGCTCCCGCGCCTTGGCCTCGGCCAGACGGATTGATGAAGTCCTTAGTACGCACATTGATCTGACCGATGATAACGCGTTGCAAACAGAAACTACGGTTCGATACGGCAAAATCGAATTTAAAAATGTTTACTTTAAATACTATAAAAACAATGAAAAGTGGGTCCTTGAGAATATTAACTTCGTGATTGAGCCGGGGGAGACCGTCGGGATCATCGGCTCCACCGGTTCCGGGAAATCAACCCTAGTCCAGCTGATTCCCAGATTATACGATGTGGACCGGGGCGAAGTGTTAGTAGATGGGGTGAATGTCAAAGATTACTCGTTGAATAATCTCCGTAACGGAGTCGGGATCGTGCTCCAGAAAAATGTGTTGTTTTCCGGCAGCATCATGGAGAATCTAAAATGGGGTGACCAAGCTGCGACTGACGAAACAGTTTATCAAGCTGCCCAACATGCCCAGGCCCATGGTTTTATCAGCTCATTTAAGGATGGTTATTGGACTGAGCTGGGGCAAGGCGGCGTCAATGTATCCGGCGGTCAAAAGCAACGCTTGTGTATTGCCAGAGCTCTCTTGAAAAAGCCAAAGATTCTGGTTCTCGATGACAGTACCAGTGCGGTGGATACGGCGACCGAGGCCAAGATTAGAGAGAGCTTCAGGAACGAATTGCCGGGGACAACCAAGATCATTATTGCCCAGAGAATTTCTTCGGTCATTGCCGCGGACAAGATTATTGTAATTGATGACGGGAAGATTGTCGGTATCGGTTCCCATTCGGAATTGATGCAAAACTGTCAAACCTATAACGAGATTTATTATTCGCAGATGGGTAAGGAAGTGACTGCATCATGAGTACGATCAGTGAAAAAAGAAAAGAAGAGCTATTGCGGAGATATGGGAGCAAAACCGTGAATAATCCCAAAGATGCCGCAGGCCTTAAAACCAGTAATATCAGGGTGCGACCCAGCGGTTTCGGCGGACCGAGAGGTCCTCGTGCCGGTATGGGCGGCGGTAAACCGAAAAACATCGGTACTACCATTAACAGATTGTTGGCTTATATCGGACGGGACAAGGTTAAAATCCTGATCGTGTTTGGCTGTGTACTGGGCAGCACCGTGTCTATGTTGGGCGGCAGTTATCTGTTGCGGCCGATCATTAATAATTTGGTATCCCGGCAAACGGCTGGGGAAAAACTGAGTAATCTTCTGCTGGGGATCTTGATTATGGCAGGTATCCACGGGATCGGCGTTATCTGTACCTATCTGCAGCAGCAGATCATGATCGGAGTCTCTCAGCCTGCTTTGGTACGGATCAGGAAAGAATTATTCGGTAAGATTCAGAAGCTTCCGGTGAAATATCATGATACTCATCCTCACGGGGATGTGATGAGTCGTTTTACCAATGACCTTGAATCCGTCGGTGAGATGCTCAATAATACTTTGCCACAGGTTTTTTCGGGTGTGCTTAACTTGGTCGGGACCATTATCCTGATGTTTCTCACCAATTGGATTCTGGCAGTAGTTATTATGGTTACGGTACCGCTGTTGGTCTATGTGGGCGGGATGATTGGCAACCAAAGCCGGAAATATTATAAAGCCCAACAGCAGGCCCTCGGCGCAGTCAATGGTTATATTGAGGAGATGGTGACCGGGCAGAAAGTCATCAAGGTATTCTGTCATGAACCAACTGTGATG
>DATCLI010000172.1:0-5150 GCA_036563955.1 Clostridia bacterium
GGTGAAATAAGGCGTATATATATTAATATCTGTAACGAATATATAAAGACAGGAAAAATTCAAGTTCCGCCTGAAAAAATTCTTGTTATTCTTCCGCACTGCCTTCAAAATTCCCAATGCACAGTGCGTTTTGTCGACGGAATAGACAGGTGCGCCGGATGCAATTCATGCAGTATTGGCGCAGTAAAAGAGATATTGAACAAATATGGTATAAGGTCGCGGATCGCAACGGGAGGAACAGCCGCCAGAAAAATAATACAGGACGAGAAACCCGGATTTGTTATTGCCGTCGCGTGCGAAAGGGATTTGTCGTCCGGCATGATTGATGTGCAAAACCTGCCCGTTTACGGTATAACTAACCAGAGGCCTAACGGTCCGTGCAGGGATACGTTTGTTGATACAAATGAGCTTGAAAAGACAATATTGTTTTTCAGTCAAAAGTAAATTTTATGGACAAATATGGAAGGATATTAATGAGAAAATTTATTTCAGAGGTTTTTATTTTGTTTTTTATATTTCTGCTGCTTACGTGCTGCGCAAACAACAGCAATAACAGTATAAACAGTAATATCAGCAATAATACGGACAGGAATTCGGAGAAAGGCGGCGCAACGCCGTCGCCGGCGCCCGTAACCGATCCTGTTGCCGAGCTTATGGATAAGATGACTGTTGAAGAAAAAATCGGACAGCTTTTTATAGTGTCCTACAGATACGATCATGAAGGCAGCCCGCTTGAAGCGGTTGACGAAGATACGAGAGAAAGCATTAAAAAATATAAGCCGGGCGGGGTTATATTGTTTGCGGAGAACGTTCGTACAATACCTCAAACAGTTACGCTTATTGAAAGCTTGCAGGAATTATCGCGAACCCCTCTTTTTATCGCTGTAGACGAAGAAGGCGGGATAGTCAGCCGAATCACAAAAAGCCCTGAAATGCACGCGACAAAGTTTCCCGACAATGCAAAAATCGGCGAAACGGGAGATCCCGAGCTTGCAGAAGCAGTTGCGAGAGCGATATCGGCAGAAATATCATCCCTTGGTTTTAACATGAATTTTGCTCCTGTTGCGGATATAAACTCAAATCCTGATAATACGGTAATTGGCAGAAGAGCTTACGGCAGCGATGCCGGGCTTGTAAGCAAAATGGTTTCCGCTGCCGTTTCAGGCATTCAGTCAGAACAGTTATCAGCCGTTTTAAAGCATTTTCCCGGGCACGGAGATACAATCGAGGATTCGCACTACGGATCGGCGAGCGTAAGCCACTCGAAAGAACGGCTCTTCAATACCGAACTGCTGCCGTTCATAAGCGGCATAGAAGCCGGTGCGGACTGTGTAATGGCAGCGCATATACTAACTCCCAATATTAAGGGGGAAAATGTTCCGGCCACTTTGAAGCATGAGATTCTTACCGGAATCCTTAGAAATGAGCTTGGTTTTAACGGCCTTATTATAACGGACGCAATGAACATGGGAGCGATAACCCGTTTCTATAAATCCGATGAGGCCGCGGTTAAAGCTATTATTGCCGGCGCCGACATTGTACTTATGCCCGAAGACCTTGAGCTCGCGGTTACAGGTGTAAAAGAAGCCGTAGACTCCGGAAAGATCAATGTCGAAAGACTCAATGAATCGGTTATGCGCATTCTTCGTACAAAACAAAAAAGAGGCATATTGAACGGAACGGGACAAACGAAAAACCCGGAAAACGTTCTGGGATGTGAAGAACATAGAGAGCTCGCAAACAGGGTATCCAAATAATTTGTTACAGTTTTACCGTAATAATCGCTATAATGAGGCTAACAATCATCACCTGCCTCTAATAGCTTTGAGAATCGTTATTTTTATGAGAATAAAATAAAAGCAAAGGGTGGTTATTATGGAAGATTTAAAAAACATATGGTGGCGCTTTGTTGATATTTTTTCCCACACTTTTCTGGAGGTTGAAATTTGGAGGATTATTGCGGCAGGGCTAATAATAATACTTGCGCTGGCTGTCAGGAAGGTATTTTTGAACATGCTGATATCAGCCTTGAAAAAACTCACTGGCAAAACAAAATCAACTGTTGACGATAAACTTGTCGAAGCGGTTGATCCTCCGGGAAAGCTGCTGATAATAGTAATTGCATTATATTTTGTTTTTAGGGTTCTTTTAATTAATGTTTCCGGTGATTCATTCGGGGGGCATATTATCCGTACTCTGTTTATTTTCACTTTGTTCTGGATGATTTACCGTGCAGCGGGGATAATAGCACATTTGTTTGAAGGGTTCGCGAAAAAAACCGAAACAGACGTTGATGACATGCTGCTTCCTTTTATAAACAAGGGAATTAAAGTAATAGTTGTTATTGTAGGTATAACAGTCATCGCGAAAGAGTGGCGTTATGATCTTGGAGCGCTGCTTACCGGACTCGGCCTTGGCGGCCTTGCTTTTGCGCTTGCCGCGCAGGAAACGCTTGCCAATATGTTCGGCGGAATGACGATAATGCTTGATAAACCATTTTTGGTAGGTGACTGGATACTTACCCAGGATGTCGAAGGAATTGTTGAAGACATAGGCTTCCGAAGCACAAGGATAAGAACCTTCGCCCAGGCGCTAGTTACCGTTCCTAATTCAACGCTTGCAAAAACAGCGATAACAAACTGGTCTAAAATGGGGAAGCGCAGGATAAATTTCAGCCTTCGGATAAAATACCAAACCACGGCTGAAAAAATGAACAAGCTGCTTGAAAAAATAAGAGAAATGCTTGCAAATCACCCGGAAATACATCCTCAAACAATATTTGTGTTTTTCGATAAATTCGGAGAAAATGGATATGAGATGTTTTTCAATTTCTTTACAAAAACAACGATCGCTCAGAAATATTTTGAAGTAAAAGAAGATATTAACCTGAAAATCATGCAGATACTGGATGAACTCGGAATCGAAATCGCATTTCCGGCAACAAGCGTATATATTGAAAATGAAAAAGATGGCGACGTTTACGAAGCGAAAGCTGAATGATATGATATTAAAAGGCAATCTCCTCCGTTATTCCGGCAGAACTTAAAAGAGCCATATACCGGAGGAATTATTAAGCCGCGCCAATAAACTGAAAGGGATCGGTATGAATATTTTTGTTCATATATGCTGCGCGCCTTGCGCCGTCGGCGTTCTGCAAAGCTTATCCGATAACGGTTCGTATTCCGTTACGGGATATTACTACAATCCAAATATACATCCTGTCGAGGAATTCCAAAAAAGAAAGGAATCCGTCGAAAAGCTGTCTTCGGATAACAATATTCCCGTGATCTATGATGACGAATTCATGCTTGAATACTGGAAAAACTCCCTTTCTAAAGAGAACCGCTGCGGCGCCTGTTATGAGATGCGAATTGACCGAATTGCGAAAACCGCGAAACAAAAGGGATTTGACGCTTTTACGACAACACTTCTTATAAGCCCCTGGCAGAACCATGAAAAAATCAAGGAACTGGCTGAGCAGGCGGCATCAAAATACGGTATTGGTTTTTTATACCGCGATTTCAGGCCATTTTACAGGCAGGGAAAAAATGAAGCATACAAAAGAGGGTATTATCTTCAGAAATACTGCGGATGCATATATTCCTACAACGAATCCGACCATAAGAAGAAGCCCGTGTACGATTTTTGAAGTCTTTACACAATTCTTATTTTTTTAACTATTGTACAATAACGGAAACAAGGAGCTTCATTTGCAAGAGCTATATAGTTCAGCTCGGGCAAGTCGAAACTCGCAAAAATGCTTTGAATTATTTTTTGAAGGAAGCATTTTTGCTCAGACAGTCGACTTGCTTATCCTCGCTCTGACTATATATCTCTATGCTGCATTCCGCTATAGTTTCCTTTTATTGTACAATAGTTCATGAGTAAACATAAAGCGCCGAAATTGTAATAAATGTCATTGTAATTTAATTAATTTTGCCCCGTATTATGTCGAAATAATAATTGAATTGTTGTATAATGGTAATGAGGGCGGAACTTAGCAAGCACGGTTTCCGTCTGATTTACCAAAGAGAAGCGGTACGGGGGATTGTACATGAGGAAGGCTTTAACCTTTTTATTTCTTGTTTTTTTGCTTTTATCCTTATTTTCAATGAACGCATATTCAAAAAATGTTACCGTTAAAATCGGCGGTCAGGAATCGACATATTCAGGCACGTTATACAACCTTGAACTCAACGGCCTTTGGATTCCGACTAAAACCCCGTGCATTGTTCTGGCGAATGTCGCATATGTCCCTTTAAGAGAAGTATTCCAGGATTACCTTGGCCTTACGGTCGGTTATGACAGCCAAACCGGAACCGCCTATGTGAGTTCCGGTTCAAAGAAAATGGAATTCAGCTTTTCGAAGCAGGAAATATATCAAAACGGTGTAAAGGTTGAGCCTGCGCTTCCCGTAGCGACAATAGACGGGAACACAATGGCGCCCCTGTCGAAAACAGCCGGCTATTTCGGATATACTGTCTCCGTAAAGCCGGATAATAAAACGCTTACAATTCAATGGAGCAACAAATCGGAAAATAACGCGGTTGTTAAGGATAAGGCCGTGGAGGGCACGGTTAGCAGAATAGCTTATTATGTCGATAACGGCAAGGAATTTATCCTTGTCAGCACAAAAGCTGATGAAATAACAAGGGAATTCGTATTAAAGCCTATGGAAGGAAACCCCTATTACCGGCTTTGCGTACAGTTCGGGCAGGCGCGTGTTGACAGGCCGGGCTCGCTCGATGTATATTCGGGCTCAGTACAGCAGGTGAGGTATGCGCAGGTTGACAGCGGTGCGCTTATTGCAAATGTAGTTATTGAAATTGATCATAATCCGCAGTATACGGTTAATACTGTAAATGAAGGCATTCTCATAACGATACTGTCAAATAAAGCCACAGCTCCTTCTCCGGCACCCGTCCAGCCTCAGCCGGACGCACCGCCGCCGTCGCCGACACCGGCGCCGGTCGTAATTCCTGAAACAAAACCTGAACCGACTGCTGCCCCTTCTCCAACACCTGTTCCGATTCCTTCGGCCGTACCATCGCCGACGCCGGTGCCAGAACCTGTCGAGCGCATTGGAAGCGGTCCGATCAGCTATACAATGGAAGGCAGTGACTGTGTTGTTACTCTCGACGGTGTTAATT
>DATCLI010000173.1:0-2678 GCA_036563955.1 Clostridia bacterium
AGGGAGCGAGAAAAATTCACAATAGTCCGGCGGAACGATTTGGAAAGGCGGCTGAAAGAAGCATATGGAACCGTGAAGAAAGCCGAAGAGCTCGTTAACCAGGTTGGAACGGTAATGGATTATTTGTCCGGCGATTTAAGCAATCTTGATATTCATCTTGAGGATGCCGAAAAAAGAAAGTACCTGGCTATCAGGATAATAAGGGCGCAGGAAGAGGAAAGAAGCCGTGTGGCAAGAGAAATTCATGACGGACCGGCCCAGGTGATGTCCAATGTTGTCCTGAAGGCGGAGATATGCGAAAAACTGATTGATGTAGACCTCGAGAAGGCGCGTGTTGAGCTTGATAACCTGAAGAAGGCGGTCAGGAACTCATTGATGGATGTCCGCCGGATAATATATGATTTAAGGCCGATGTCACTCGAAGATTTGGGTTTAATACCGACTTTGCAGAAATATGTGGAGAAATTCTCTTCGGAATCAGGCATCGATGTTAAGTTTTACTGCATTGGCACAGACAAGGCGATAATTGATAAGAACATTAACCTTACGATATTCAGGGTAGTCCAGGAATCGCTCAATAATATACGCAAGCATTCAAATGCGAAAACCGCGGATGTAAGAGTGGAGTTTACTCATGAAAATATAGCGGTAAAAATATCTGATAAAGGAAAAGGATTTGACACTAATCTGCTGAAGGTGGAAAAGGATGATGACAGCGGCGGTTTTGGCATATTCAGCATGAAGGAACGTATTGAACTTTTGAACGGAACAATTGATATTACTTCTAAAATAGGAAAAGGGACGACTATTAAGGTAATTCTGCCGTATACGGCAGGATGAAGGAGGTTAACCGATGGAACGTATTCGGGTAATGCTAGCCGAAGACCATTCAATGGTAAGACAGGGCTTGAAGCAGCTTATCGAGCTTGAAAACGATATAAAGGTTGTGGTCGAGGCTGCTGACGGAATTCAGGCAGTTGATTACTACAGCATAGAAAGGCCTGATGTTGTGCTGATGGATATTAACATGCCGAAACAAAACGGCCTGAAGGCTTTGGAAATGATTAAACAGATAAATCCTAACGCCAGGGTTATTATGCTCACTATCCATCAGGATCGTGAATACCTTTTCCAGGCTCTTAAACACGGCGCAAGCGGCTATGTATTAAAGGATGCGGACGGTTCCGTACTGGTCGAGGCAATTCGCAAGGTTCATCAGGGCGAGGCGTATATTCAGGCGTCAATGGCAAAGGAACTGATTGTAGAATTCAAACGTTACACATCAAAGGGCGCATCAAGCGAAAAAAACGGAAGCTCTTTAAGCGACAGGGAACTCGAAGTATTAAGATTAATCGCAAAAGGCATGCTTAATAAAGAAATTGCAAAAACGCTTTATATCAGTGAAAAGACAGTGAAAAACCATATATCGAACATATTCAGAAAGCTGAAAGTGTCAGACAGAACGCAGGCTGCGGTTTACGCGATTAAGAACAACCTTGTGGAATAGCTCGCTGTTCGGACGTTATTTTCGAGCCAACGCACAATAGTTTAAAATATTGTGTTTCAATTCCCCTTTACGGGGAATTTCTTTTGTTGTAAAATAGTATAAATTTATCTATTTGCTTAACCGGGAATGGAGATATAAGACCTGAAAGGCCTTTCAAAAGGAGGGTGTTTATGAAAATAGAAGTAATGGATACAACGTTAAGGGATGGGGAACAAACCCCCGGAGTTTCGTTTACAAGCACGGAGAAATTTAATATAGCAAGAATGCTCCTGGAAGAAGTAAAAGTAGATAGAATTGAAATTGCATCGGCAAGAGTTTCAAAAGGAGAATTGGAAGCCGTAAAGACGGTGTCAGACTGGTGCGCGTCAAAGGGTTTTTTAAATCGCCTGGAAGTACTCGGGTTTGTTGACGGCGCTCTTTCGGTTAACTGGATTGAAGAAGCGGGAGCAAAAGTTTTGAATTTATTGTGCAAAGGCTCTTTAAAACATGTTACGCAGCAGTTGAAGAAGACGCCTGAGGAACATATACGGGACATAAAAGAAGTAATTCATAATGCCCGTAAAAGAGGAATTTCGGTAAATTTATACCTGGAAGACTGGTCAAACGGCATTAAATTTACCGAGGAATATGTCTTTTTGCTGCTTGATTCGCTCAGAGGGGAAGAGATCGACAGGATAATGCTCCCTGATACTTTAGGTATTTTAGAACCCAAGCAAACTTATAAATACGTAAAGATGATGATTGACAGATATCCGGATATACATTTTGATTATCATGCGCACAACGACTATGATCTTGCGGTGGCGAATACTTTTATGGCCGTAAAAGCTGGTGTGAAAGGCGTGCATACCACTGTCAACGGTTTGGGGGAAAGAACGGGCAATGCTCCGCTTTCAAGCGTAATAGGCGTAATTAATGATTTTTGCAGGGATAGAACCCTTTCGGTGGATGAAACAAAATTAAGCAGGATAAGCAAGATTGTAGAAGCGTTTTCAGGCATTCGCATTCCTGTAAACAAACCAATAGTAGGAGAAAGCGTATTTACGCAGACAAGCGGCATTCACGCGGACGGGGACAATAAAGGCAATCTTTACTGCAATAAGCTTATTCCCGAGCGATTCGGGCGCATGCGGAAATACGCGCTTGGAAAAACATCGGGCAAGGCAAGCAT
>DATCLI010000174.1:0-13832 GCA_036563955.1 Clostridia bacterium
AACAGCAATAAACCGAAGTATCAAAAACTGATAGAGTATCTGAAAAGAACCATTATAGATTCCGAATTGAAGTCAGGAGACAGAATACCGTCGGAAAATGTCCTTTCCGCCAGGTTTAATATAAGCAGGCATACCGTCAGAAAGGCATTGGGCGAACTTGTTAATGAAGGCTGGCTCGTAACAACCCAGGGAAAAGGAACTTTTGTCCGCAATACAGAAATAAATAACCATAAGGAGCACCGTATTATAGGCGTTATGACCACATACCTCGGCGACTATATATTTCCGTCGATAATCAGGGGAATTGATCAGGTCCTTGCCGGGAATGGCTATAATATTGTGCTGTGCTGTACGAATAACCGGTTTGACACCGAGAGTATTTGCCTTCAAAACCTTTTAAGCCAGGATATCAACGGGCTGATTGTCGAAACGACAAAAAGCGCGCTGCCGAACCCTAACCTCGATTTATACCGCAGGTTCCGGGAAAGAAATATACCGATTTTATTTATACACGGCAGTTATAAGGGTTTCCAGGGCGCTTCGGTTTTCGAGGATGATGTTGAAGCGGGTTATATTGCGGCAAAGCATTTAATTGAGCTTAACCACACGAAAATCGGCTGTATATTCAAAATAGACGACATACAGGGACATGCAAGGTATGAAGGGTTTATGAAGGCTCACCGGGAGCACAGCCTCATGGTAAGCGATAAAAATTCCTTGTGGTTCGATACGGCGGATTTAGCATATAAAGTAAGGGAAAACGGCCCTGTTGAAGAGCTTCTAAACGAATGTACCGCTATTGTATGCTATAACGACCAGGTTGCGCTTAAGATGATTGATATTATAAGGGCAAAAAATATTCCGGTGCCTGACAGGCTTTCGCTGGTTAGTTTTGATGACTCCGATTTGGCTACGGCCTCGGAAATAAAAATGACAACAGTAGCGCACCCGAAAGAAAAACTGGGAATGGAAGCCGCCAAAATTATGCTGAGGATGCTGACGGAGCCAGGGTTAAACGTAAGCGTAAAAATTAAACCCGAGCTTGTCATACGCGCAAGCACCGGGCCGGTACATACGAACGAAGCGAATTCTGCACATCATACGTGACAGGCGTTGTTGTTCAGATGCACAATAATTAAAACCAAATAAACAGCGGGTGATTTGGGTGCTTTCGGTGACGCCGGGCGACATGCTCCAACGCCCTGCTTCTTACGAGCAAATGTGGAGCGGGTTAATGAGCGGCCCGGGATATGGAGACCTCTCAGCAAAAATAAAAAGGATCTGGAGCGTGCTGTCGGTATGTGCTTTGTCGCCCAAGGAAACGAAACACCCAAAGCAGGACCCGCGGTAATAATGTGCATAAATAGTTCTTATATATTCTTTTTATGAGAGGTGTTATTATGCTTGAGGAATTAAAGGAACAGGTCTTAAAAGCAAACCTTCTGCTCGTTGAGTACAAACTCGTCACATTTACATGGGGAAATGTCAGCGGTATTGACAGGGATAAAGGCCTTGTCGTTATAAAACCGAGCGGTGTGCCGTATGATCAGTTAAAGGCCGAGCATATGGTTGTAGTCGATATGGAAGGAAAGATACGGGAAGGCAAACTTAAGCCTTCTTCCGATACGCCGACGCATCTGGTCTTGTATAATCATTTTAAGGAAACAGGAGGCGTTGTCCATACGCATTCGCCATGGGCAACAAGCTTCGCCCAGGCAGGCAGGGGCATTCCCGCGCTCGGAACGACACACGGTGATTATTTCTACGGCGAAATTCCATGTACGAGGAAAATGACCGAAAAAGAAATAAACGGAGCGTACGAGGAAGAAACAGGCAATGTCATTGTTGAAACATTTGCGGATAAAAACCCGATGGAAATATCTGCTGTTCTGGTGAATATGCATGGCCCTTTCACATGGGGGAAGGATCCTATGAAAGCCGTTGAAAATTCCGTCGTTCTCGAAGAAGTTGCAAAAATGGCTTTTGTAACGATGATGGTTTCACCCGGGATTGGCAAAATGGATCAGATGCTTTTAGACAGGCATTATCTGCGCAAACACGGCGCGAAGGCTTACTACGGCCAGGGGAATTGAAGCTGCCTGGCGATTTCTGTCGTTTTAATAAATAAAATTTATATGGAGGGGAATAAATTATGGGTCTTAATTATGATGATGTAAAAACTTCAATTATTAAGGGCGAAACGGCAATCGGCATTGAATTCGGATCAACACGCATAAAAACGGTTATGGTCGGCAAGGATAATACACCCATTGCATCGGGCAGTCATGATTGGGAAAACAGGTACGAAAATAATATCTGGACGTACAGCCTGGAAAGTGTTTGGAAGGGAATACAGGACAGTTACCGGAAAATGGCCGATAACGTGAAAGAACAATACGGAGTGGATGTGCATGCCACAGGAGCGATCGGCATCAGCGGCATGATGCATGGTTACCTCGTTTTTGACAAATCCGGGAATCTTTTAACGCCTTTCAGAACCTGGCGGAATAATATAACCGGCCAGGCTTCCGAGGAGCTTACGAGGTTATTTAACTTCCCGATACCGCAGAGGTGGAGTATTGCTCATCTTTATCAGGCCATGCTGAACAAGGAAGAACATGTATATGATATAGATTTCATGACAACACTGGCAGGTTATGTGCATTGGAAGCTTACCGGTGAGAAAGTATTAGGGATTGGAGAAGCGTCAGGCGTTTTCCCTGTCGATAAAAACACAAAAAATTATAATTCAGGAATGATTGATCAATTCAGTTCTCTTGTCAGTACACTGAATCTTCCGTGGAAATTGGAAAATATCCTGCCGGGCGTCCTGGTGGCAGGTGAAAAAGCAGGCGAACTGACCGCAGAAGGAGCAAAACTTCTCGACCCTTCAGGCAAGCTTCAGCCGGGGATTCCACTTTGTCCGCCGGAAGGTGACGCAGAAACCGGAATGGTTGCTACCAACAGCATATCGGTACGCACCGGTAATGTCTCCGCAGGGACATCCGTCTTTTCAATGATTGTACTTGAAAAAGAACTGTCAGGAGTTTACCCGGAAATAGATCTCGTTACTACGCCGAGCGGTGATCTCGTAGCGATGGTTCATTCCAATAATTGCACATCCGATTATGACGCATGGCTGAAATTATTCGGCGAAGTAATAAAATCGCTGGGCTTTGAAGTTGATAAACCGAAGCTTTATGACACTTTGCTCGGCATGGCGCTGAACGGTGATCCTGAATGCGGCGGTTTGCTCGCGTATGGGTATATTTCCGGCGAACACATAACTCATTTCGAACAAGGCCGGCCTTTGTTCGTACGCTCATCGAACTGCAATTTTAATCTTGCCAATTTTATGAGGGTTCATTTATTTACCTCACTCGGCGCTATGAAAATCGGTCTTAACATACTTTTCGATAAAGAATCGGTTAAGGTGGATAGAATGACCGGACACGGCGGCTTTTTCAAGACGAGGGAAGTCGGTCAGAAGATTATGGCTGCTGTTTTCAATGCACCGGTATCGGTAATGGAAACCGCGGGCGAGGGGGGAGCCTGGGGTATTGCCCTGCTTGCGTCATATATGGCCAACAGGTCCGAAAACGAATCATTGGATGATTTCCTGAATAATAAGGTATTTTCAGCGGCTGCCTCATATTCCGTTTCTCCTGATCAGCGTAATGTCGAAGGCTTTAATGAATTTATGAAGCGTTATGTTAAGGGGCTTGCTATTGAAAAAGCGGCAGTTGAAAATTTGGATTGATTTGAGCTGCTTTTCTGAAGATTAATGATAAAAGGGCGGTTTTTGATTTACTGGAAAAATCAAAAACCGTTCTATTTTTTTGTCCGATTCTTTTTCTATGTTCAAAACTGGAAAACGCAAAAGCTTAACATAAACTTAGCATAAAAATTAGTCCGGTAATCAATACTATAATGAGGCAGAAGATTTTTCTAAGTAATTTCTTCCGTTGTTTTAATACGGAAAAAGATAATTCTATCCTGCCCATAGGCGGCAGATCGGTTTTTGCAGCCGTTTTATGACATAAGTGAAAAGGTGGTATCGATATGCATACGGTCTGGAAGGGGGCGATCAGCTTCGGCCTTGTGAATATACCAATAAGGATGTTTACCGCAACCGAGGATAAGGATATAAAGTTCAGATATATCCATAAAACCTGCAATACACCGTTGAATTACAAAAAGGTATGCCCTTCATGCAATATGGAGGTAAATGAAGAAGATATTGTGAAAGGTTATGAATACGAGCCGGGACATTTTGTAGTTCTGAAAGATGAGGATTTTAAAGCAATACAGGGCGAGACCGGAGCAAAGAACATTGAAATACTTGATTTTGTTAAATTGTCCGAAATAGATCCCGTTTATTTTGACAAGACATATTACCTTGCGCCTCAGGACGCCGAAGGAAAGGCATATAATCTTCTGCGCCGGGCTATGGAAGATACGGGAAGAATCGCAATAGCGAGGGTGACAATACGGACTAAGCAAACACTTGCAGCGCTGCGTGTATACCGGGATGCCCTTGTTATGGAAACACTATTCTACGCCGACGAGGTCAGGCCCTCCGAACAGATTCCAAACCTTCCGCGAAACACGGACGCGGATGAAAAGGAGCTTGATATCGCAGTCAAATTGATTGACAGCCTTACAGCCGAGTTTAAACCGGAGAAATATACAAATGAATACAGGACCGTTTTAACCGAATTGATTAATAAGAAAATAGAAGGCGAAGAAATAAGAGTAGCTCCGGATGTACCGAAAAGCAATGTTATTGACCTTATGGAAGCATTAAAAGCAAGCCTTCAGGAAACAAAGAAGAAGACCGGGCGTAAAGGTGCGCAGACAAAGAAGAAAAAAACGGATAAAGCGGTGTAGAAATGGAATGGATGGAACCGATGGAGCCAATTCTTACGGAAACTATCAGAAGCGGAGACGGATGGATACATCAGGTTAAGTGGGACGGAATTCGAGGGCTGTGTTATGTCGATAACGGCCGTATTAGCCTTTTTACGCGCACAGGAAGGGAAAGAACCGAATGGTATCCCGAAATATCGGCGGCAGGGAAATTATTAAACTGCGGCAAGGCCGTTCTTGACGGCGAGCTTATTGTCCTTGACGACAGCGGCAAGCCCTCTTTTCACAGCATAATGAAAAGAGAAAGGATAAAAAGAAAAGAAAACCTGCCGCGCTATCAAAGACTGTATCCGGTGCATTACATGGTTTTTGACATCCTTTTGATCGATGGAAGGGATTTGAGGCAAGTTCCGCTGGCAGACAGAAAACAAATGCTCAATAAGACTTTGAATTCAAGCGGGACGATTTGTGATGTTGCGGATTACACCGACGGCAAAGCCCTTTTTTCCGCGGTTAAAGCCAACAGGATGGAGGGAATTGTAACAAAGCGTATTGACAGCCGCTATATAGCCGGGAAAAGACATAATGATTGGTTTAAAACAAAGGTAAAGAAACAAATGCTCGCGGTGGTATGCGGAGTTAAAGTTAATAATAACGAGATTAGGTCGCTCGTGCTTGGAGTATATGAGGAGAACCGGTTAAAAATTATAGGAAGCGTATCGTCAGGCCTGTCTTACAGCGATAAACAGCTTCTATTTGAGCAGCTTTCCCGTCTCACGCTTTCCGATAAATCAGTTCTGAACGGACGGCTGCCTTCTTGCAAGGATGTGATTTGGTTTAATCCGGTTTTAACCGTTATTGTGCAGTACCTCGAGAGAGAACCGGACGGAGGACTTCGGCATCCCGTTCTTGCAGGATTCAGTGCGAAGAAGCCGGATGAGGCCAACGGAGAGGAGGAACCGGTATAAAAATAGCCAGTACCGCACCGTTTCAATTATCAAACCCGGATAAACTGCTATTTCCCGATGCAGGCATTACAAAGCTCGATTATGTAAAAAAGCTGCATGAGCTTGCGCCGTATATTTTAACGTATACGAAAGAACGGAACGTTACAACAATACATTGTCCTGACGGCGTGGACGGCAAATCGTACTATCAGAAAAATATTCCCGATCATGCTCCGGATTACATATCGCACAAGGTGATAGACGGCATAGATTATATAATAATCGATACGGTCGAAAGCCTTCTATGGATGGGCAACATGGCTGCGCTTGAGTTTCACGTTCCGTTCAATCCGATAAACAGCCCCGATAACCCCGACGCATTGGTTTTCGATCTCGATCCGGCCGAAGGCCAGCCTTTTTCACAGGCAGCGGAAGCGGCTCTTATTATTCGTCAAACACTGGACGGCATAGGCATTAAAAGTTATTGCAAAACTTCCGGGGCCACGGGCTTACAGGTTTCAATCCCGCTTCGAAGAAAGCTCGGTTATGATAAGGCAAGGGAATTAAACCTGTTTTTTGCCCGCTTTTTTTCAAGCAAATACCCAAAGGTGTTTACTATTGAACGGAAAGTAAAAGACCGGGGTAAACTCCTGTATTTTGACTATTTACAGATGTGGAAGGGAAAAACAATTATATCTCCATATTCCCCAAGAGCCGTAAAGACGGCAAACGTATCCGCTCCCGTATTATGGGAAGAGGTTGAAAAGGGGATTAAACCGGAAAATTTTACGCTGCTTAATATCATGTCCAGGCTCAAACAAAAAGGCGATTTATACAAACCGGTGATCGATTCCGATATGGACAGCGGTGTTGAAAATTTAATTAAATCTCTGGAAAAATAAAAACAAATATGCCGTTTTATGAAATACCGCGATATTTCTTGATTGAATACGATTTGAGTTATCATATTTGTTCAATGGTTGTGAACAGTCTCAAATTGGTTGTAAACGCATTAATCAGGCATTTCATTTCACATCGTTTCTGCTATAATCAGAACAATAAATGCAAAGCAAATTACGGCTTGCTGGATAAAGCTGAAAGATAAAATTTTTAACTTTACATCAAGCCCTAAAGACAACAACAGAAAGCGGAAAAGAGGGCTCATTATGAGTGAGGACACGCAAAGTCCAGGTTACAGTGTTGGAATCACGTATAACTTAAAGAAGGAAAAAGAAGGTGAATTGGAGGACGAACAGGCAGAGTACGACAGTATAAATACGGTACGCGCAATATCCGCAGCTATAGAAAAAACGGGCTGCAAAACAGTTTTTCTTGAAGCGGCGGATAATTTCCCCGAAATGATAAAAAAAGCAAACATCGATTTTGCTTTCAATATCGCGGAAGGCAAAGGGGGAAGGGGAAGAGAGGCGCAGGTACCGTCAATATTAAATCTATATTCAATACCGTTTTCAGGTTCGGATGAAACAACTTTATGCGTTGCACTGGATAAGGGGATTGCTAAAAGGATCGTAAAATCCCATGGAATAAAAACACCAGTGTTTTTTATTTGGAAAGATAATGAAACAGGCATACCGCGAAACCTTCGCTTCCCTGTAATCATAAAACCTGCTTCCGAAGGCTCAAGCAAGGGAATTCTTGGAACAATGCTTGCAAGGAACAGGGTTGAACTGAAAAAGCTCCTGCGGGAAAAATGGGAGAGATACCGTCAGCCTTTGATGGCAGAAGAATATATAAACGGACGTGAACTCACTGTAGGAATAGTTGGAAACGGTAAAGACAAGCGGATCTTCAGGCCGATGGAAATAATCATATCCCCCGATGCCAACCCGGATGGCAGCAGAATATACAGTTTTCATGCAAAAACAAACTTTGAAAAATATGTGAGATATGAATGCCCCGCGCGGCTGGAACCCGGTGCAGAGGATAAAGTAATGAGGATATCGGAGAAAATTTACGATGTTCTTGAATGCCGTGATTTTGCAAGGATTGATTTTATTCTTGATGAATACGATAATCCATATTTTATTGAAATAAACCCTCTGCCAGGTTTGGCTCCGGGCTATAGCGATTATGTCATGATGGCCGAATATAACGGGCTCGGATACGATGAACTGATTAAAGCGATCCTTAACAGCGCTCTGGAACGCTGCGGGATGAAAACCGTATAAAAGGGTGGAACAAAAAATGATTGATTATAGAAATACTGATATATGGAAAGATGTTACGAAAGAACAGTGGCATGACTGGAAATGGCAGCTTAAAAACAGGATACAGGATACGGAGACATTAAGCAAAATATTATATATGTCGGAAGATGAGCGGAGGCTTCTGGATGAATGCCTGAAGCGTTTCAGGATGGCTATAACGCCGTATTACGCATGTCTTATGACTCCTGACGAATCCGGCTGCCCGGTAAAGGCTCAATGCATCCCTTCCGCGCAGGAAATGCAGATATCTTCTTTTGAAATGGAGGACCCCCTCGGTGAAGTGAAATATGAAAAGACCAAATCAATTGTTCATAAATACCCCGACAGGGTTCTTTTCCTGTTGACAGGAAAATGCGCGATGTACTGCCGCCACTGCACGAGGAGGAGATTTGCCGGCAATGAGGATTTTGTTTTCAGTGAAGATGATATATCTACCGCTGTCGATTATATTAAAAACCATACTGAAGTCAGGGATGTTCTTTTATCCGGAGGGGACCCGCTTATCCTGAGCGATAAGTTCCTCGAATCGATAATCAAAAGAGTCAGGGAAATACCGCATGTGGAAGTAATACGAATCGGTACGAGAACTCCTGTTGTGATCCCTATGAGAATAACGGAAGAGCTTGTCGGAATGCTTAAGAAATATCATCCTATTTGGATAAACACTCATTTCAACCACCCGAATGAGATTACCGACGATGCGGCGGCAGCATGCGCGAGGATAGTTGACGCAGGTATTCCGCTCGGAAACCAGACGGTTCTTCTTAAAGGAGTTAACGATAATGCCGAAACAATAAAGGAATTATGCCTTAAACTTGTAAAAAACAGAGTAAGGCCATATTATCTGTACCAGTGCGATATAGCGCAGGGGATTAACCATTTCAGGACCCCTGTGGAAAAAGGACTGGAAATAATGGCGAAACTCAGGGGATATATTTCAGGTTTCGCCGTACCCACATTTGTTATAGACGCACCCGGCGGAGGCGGGAAAATACCGATAAATGTCCAGTATATTGAAGAATGGAACGACAATGAAGTAAAGCTTAGAAATTATAAAGGGGAAATCTATTCTTATCCAAATGTTAAAGAATAGTTTTCATTAAAGCCTGTAATTTCTATTGTAATAATTCCTTCTCCGCGAGGCGCCCCTTAGTATTATCCTTAATATTATTAACGCCAGTATGATAATGCCGATTATGATAGCGATATTTCTAATGATATTGTTTTCAACAAGCTCGTTTATTTTATCGCGTATTTTAGCCTGCAGCGTTTTTTCGATACTGTTCATAGCAATTAACTGGACGCTTCCGATTTCTTCCCCCTTATAGAACCAGGTTTTGTAGCCCAATACCTGGCCTTTTTCTACAGGAGCGGTAAATGGAGTATTCAATACTTCCTTAACGGTTACTTCTGATTGAAGCTTTTCGGGAGAAACAGGCAGAAGATGCTCTACGGCGCCCAATGTCTGCAATTCCACAGGGATATTGTCAAGCGCATCGGCTACCTCATACCTTCCGAAAAATTCACCTGATGAAGCTAATTTTTGAACCTTGTAATTCATATATCCGTATTCGAGAAGCTTTTTGGCTTCTGCGAAGAGAATATCATTGGTTTCCGCGCCGAGAATAACCCCAATGAACTCAAGACCTTCTTTATTTATCGCGGAAAACACGAGACATCTGCCTGCTTTTCCCGTGTATCCCGTTTTAATTCCCGTTACTCTGTCATAATATTCGGACGTGCTCTTTAATAACTTGTTGGTTGATTCAATATGCCATTTATCCCAACCGTCTTTTTTTCTAAGGTTTGTATCGGGAAGCGGAACCTCGGTTAACGCCACTACCTGCCTGAATATCGGGTATTTCATCGCTTCGCGCGATGCTATCGCCAAATCTCTCGCCGTTGTATAATGATTGTCTTCGTCAAGGCCGTATGTATTCGTAAAATGCGAACTTTTCAGGCCTATTTCTTCAGCCTTTTTGTTCATTAAGTCCACGAAATCGCTGATGTTTCCCGAAGGAGCTATGTTTTCGGCAATTACATTCGACGCTTCGTTAGCCGATATGATTAAAACGAAATTTAAAAGATCCTGAAAGGTAAGAATCTCGCCGGGCTTAATGCCTGCTATGCCGTAATCTGCCGGAATACTGTAGATGGCATTGCTGCTCGCTTTCATTTCCTTGTCCAGCGGCGTATTTTCAAGAGCGGCAAGTACTGTGATTATCTTTGTCGTGCTTGCGGGAGACCATCTTTGGTCGGCATTTTTTTCATAAAGAACCTGACCGGTTTCAAGTTCCGTAAGGATAGCTACCGGTGAGGAAAGCTCAAACTCTTCAGCAAAAGATGCAGTTCCCCCGGTTATTAACAATAGTAAAACAATAATTGGTATTATCTTTTGTTTCAGCTTAGTCATTCTTGGCACGCTCCTGGTTTTGTTGTTATCGTTAAGCGATACTAAAAAATGTCTGCTTCCGGCATGTTTTTACAATTAATTACGGTTTTATATTTAATTATAAAGAATACTGTCGGCAGGACAATAGTATAACAAAAAAACGACCATATTTAAAGACATAGGGACAAAATAAACTCTTACAATTTTATTAATTTACTGCGAAGACACAGCGGGTGATTCGAGTGTTTTCGGTGACGACGGGCGACATGCTCCAGCGCACTGCTGCTTACAGGAAACCCGTAAGTCACGGCAAAGCTTGTTTGGTATACTCACGCGGCGAATACCCCGTAACCTTTCTGAAAGCGCGCACAAAATTCGAATAGTCGGAAAAGCCGCTTTTATAGGCCGCGTTTGATGCGCTTTCCCCGCTCATCAAATACTGCTTCGCTCTTGAAATCCTCTTGTATACTATGTATTCGTGCAGAGTCGAACCGGTAGTCTGCTTAAATATTTGACAAAGGTATGATCCTGAAATAAAAAATTTTCTTTGAAGAATTTTCAGCGAAAGATCCTTATTCAGGTTTGAATCGATATAATCAAGTATCGGTTTTAGTTTACGGTGCTGCAGGTGCGATGGGGAGCAGCGTGTTTCATCGGCGAATATCCGGTTTATCTTCACCATCGCTTCAATGAAGGCGGAAAGCAGCAGTTGGGGATTCCATGACTGGGGGTAGGTTTTAAGCATAACCATTTTTTCAAATAAAGCCAATAACTCGTTTCTTTCGTCGTCATTGGTTACGAGCCTGTTTTTTTCTCCGTGAGGCCGGTCAGTATAGCATTTTGAGAGCATATGATCTTCTTCAGACAGCATATTAAGAAATTCACCGGGGAAATTGCATACAATGCGCTCATAAGTTTCATTTGATGTAAAGGCTGCTTTATGAATTTCACCGGGACGTATCAGAAGTATATCACCCGGAACAAGTTCATATGAGTTCTTTTCAACAAAGTAACGGACGCCTCCGGATAACAATATATAGATTTCATAATTATCATGCAGATGAAAATCAAATTTAACAGATTCCAAAGGTCTTTTAATTATTGATTTTTTACATTGAAAACCCGCAGTAAAAACAGAGAGCATGAAAAGCGAATCCTCCCGGTAAATTGTAACGGTATATATTGCAGGGTTTACCCACGCTAACCGCACAGCTTAAGGCTGTTAATGACATGTTGTTTATTGGGAACCTTTAAACCATGCCTTAAACAGCATAAACATTTTTGCAATATTTTATTGAAAAATTCCAATATGTTTGCTATTTATTTTACAACAAAGTTTTGAAAGGGTAAAGAACCAAAATAGTCCTTAAGAATTGTTACGTCCGAACAGCAGCGTAAAAACCAGCCAGGCAGAACTTTCCGCCTGGCTGATATAGATTTGCGGATATTGTTTGTTCAAACGAAATCTTTATTTTTTCATCCTGTTGTATGCTTCGAGTTTTTCGTCGATAATCTTCTGGAATCCTGCTTCAAGGTAATCCTTGCAGCACTGTTCATAAATTGCTTCAAATTCGCTTGGATCACACATAACAAGCCTTGTATAATATTCCTGGAATTTTTCCTGCAATGTTGATTTGTATTCGGAAACCGAAGCTATACCGGTATCAAAGAGGAAATCCGTATACCAGTATTTCTGGTTTGCTGTGCATTCCTCATAACGATCCTGAATGAGGAAGCCATAGTCGTCGGGTGCAAATGTGTTCTTCTGAACAGTAAGGTTTTTCTCATCACTGCCGTAGTCTTTGCCTTCGATTACAAGACACCACATATCCTTATTGGAATTGTAATTCATGCGCTCTTCCCCGGTGTAATCCCCAACAGCGACAGGAAGACCGTCCGAACCCATGTTATAGTTCTTTCCTTCAATTCCGTTTTGCAGAGTAAACAGGTTCTCATCCTGGATCATCCATTCGAGCAGCATCATAACCGCTTTAACCTGATCGTTCGATGATGCCGAATTAATGCCGAGGATCATACCGAAGGGCCAGTATGCTCTTTCTGCGGGAGCATTACCCTCGGGTACCGTTGCCTTGTAAGAAAGGAGGGATACTTTAGCATCGGGTACATTCTTAAGAAGTACGTCGATAATGCCTTCCTTTGTCAGGTAAGTACCGTATACGCCCGCTACACCGGTAACAAAGTCGGCTTTCATCTTGTTTCCGTCGGAATCAAGAGCAAAGTTCGGACTTACGAGACCTTCGTTATAAAGCGCATTGTCTTCCTTTATAGCCTGTTTTACAGGCTCCCATGTCAGGGCGACGACGGAAAGATCCGAGTATAACGCCAGTTCTTCTTCAGGTATCGGATATGGACGGAACTGGTTCGCAAAGTAGCCGTTCGGATATGGCAGAGCCATTGTCTGCGGTATCGTGTTAGGACCTCCGAGCTGATTTTCCTTAAATGCTCTGAGTACGTTTTTATATTCGGTGCGACTTTGCGGCATAGGCATGTTTACCTTATCAAGCCAGTCCTGACGGATCATCGTAAGGAAATTGTATGCAGTCGGGCGTTTTGCGAATATGAAATACTGCTTGCCGTTAAGGACACCGTATTTCAGCATGTCAAGGTCTTTGTTCATCTTATAATATGTCGGAGCAATGGTTTGCAGCATGTCAAGGTCAATGGGCTGCATCGCGCCTGCGTTCTGGTATGCAACCGCCGCAGGGAAGTCGTAATGGAATATGATGTCCGGCGCATCGCCGACCGCAAGAAGCATATTGAATTTGTTCACTTCATCACTTCTCGGGATAGCGACATATTGAACGGTAATATTGTTCTTATCGCCGAATTCCTTCTGTATCCATCGTGTCCAGTAGTTGTCGTCAACGGGAGCCTGACCCTCCACGCCGCGATCATAAACAGGGATTTTAATTGTTACACGTTTTGAAAATGCCTGGCTGTCTTGTGGCTTTTCAGTATCTTTTTGAGTCGGAGCCGTTGTTGCTTGAGCTTTGTCACCGGTAGAAGGCGCGGCCGGAGTCCCGCAAGCAGTCAGCAGCATTGCAATCAACGTGAAAGCGAGTATTGATAATGCGATTCTTGTAGTGTTTCGGTTCATAATCATCCTCCTAACATTAAATTTATAATCAATAAAACCTGTACAGGTTTATTGACGTTCAACCTTTTACAGCTCCCAGCATGACACCCTTGACAAAGTATTTCTGAACAAAGGGATATACAATAACAATTGGAAGCGTTGCAAACATAATGCAGGCAGCCCTGATAACTTCAGGGTTTGTCACCGTGCCCGGCTGCGCTTCGGACGAAGTGAGAACGGTGTTTGTTGTCGCTATCAACAGGTTAAGCTTATGCTGCAGCATATAAAGAGGCTGCCTT
>DATCLI010000175.1:0-10125 GCA_036563955.1 Clostridia bacterium
ATATTGCCCTGTGCCGAGGAATATTTTCCAAGCATGTTATAAAGCCCATATACCTGGCGGGGCGAGAGCAGATCACTGTCAACGAACCCGTAAGCCAGAAACATTTCCAGCGCTTTATCATCCGTTTTTTCTTTTGCATACTTCAGCATTACCGCCTCATAAATCTCGAAAAAGACAGCGTTAAACTTCCTTCTTGATTCTGCCGGAATATTATCAATTTTCGGCGTGTAATCCTTAAAGTTTTCAATAAAGCTTTTAAAAAAGTCCCCTTTTTCCAGTTCGATCCCGGAATAATTCAAAATCCTGTCCATGCTTCCAAGCATTTCATACAGCACATCTTCAAGAGATACTTCGACTTCTTCGTCGGGTTGGGTTGCTTCCGATTTTATCCCTGAAAGCAGGAAATTCAGTTTGTTCATGTCAATACCGAGGTTAAATTCGTATTTTTCCTCAAAATACGCAATCAGGTTCTTATACCTGTCCGCTGCGTAATTGATAAAATCGGCAAGAACCGAGGTGTCGCGATCAGACTGCCTTATTTCCACATAAGCCCTTAAAAGCTCGGTTATAAGGCTGTCATTCGTGTTGCAAAATACGCTGTTTAGAAGTATATTAGAATGGAATATCTCTCTTTTTACATATTCCCTAAGCTTATGAAATGTTTTTAACAGCTTGGTGCAGTGATAAACCAATATCTTCGGGTCTTCCTTAAGAAAATTATCACACAGTTCCTGATTAATATCCATCAGCGTGCTGAAATATTCCGCACTGTCAAGATCATACTTTCTCAAATAATTCTTGCCGTCGCCAAATGAAAAATTATTCAAACAATTTTCAAACTGCTCAATTGAAAAGCAGATCATAGGCGGGATATCCGATTTCATTTCCTCATAATATTTTAAAGCATCAGTCAGTGTTTTAATTTTGGGCTCCCTCGAAAATCTGAAGGTTTCTCGGAAATACCAGTAGTAACAGGAAACACAGCGCACAAACTGCTCTATTTCCTGATTCAGCTCGATATTTTCAATAAGCGTCTGACGCAGGGAACGAACAAGCCCGGAGCACTGAAGCAAAAGCCTGATTCCTTCATCCGGCTGTTTTATTAACGGTTCAAATTGAGTAAAGTCTTCAGGCGGGCTTTCGGATAATCCGTCTTCCCCTTTGTAAAGATATGTAAAGCAATACTTTTTCCGTGACTGGAAAGTGTCCGGGAACCCGACAGGGAAACAGTCAACTTCGACAGATGCAACTTTCAGGCTGCGATCAATGATGTCTTCCAGTTCCCCCGCGTTTTTGAAAGACAAATAAACATCAAGGTTACCTTTTCCTGTTGTACATATGGCTGTTACTTCGTCGCCCTCAATAAAGCACTTTTCAGAAACCTCATTATTAGATTCTTGCAGTCTTAGAGCCATTGAATATTCTCCTTTAATTTTGTTGGCAGAGGATGTCCTTTCATTTCTGACTTATTTTACCCATAAATGGTACCGTTTTTCCTATTATACCACCTGAATGTCCTATTGAAAAATAGAACGATTGTCCTATACCCCTGGGACCTTCTTACTATTTACCGTTCATTGTACAATAATTCCCGCGGGTTCTGCTTCGCGGTTTGAGGCTTTAAGCAAAGCGTATTGACTTTAGTAATAGGCTTTAGTAATATACGATGTCGTTATTATGCTATTTTTTCGAATCTGCACGCTGAATTAAAAGCTTATTGGTTATACCCTGAAACATGAGAACAATTACCATACCGATCCGCGTGGTATCCTTCCGTGAATCAGAATTAAGTGCCCCGCCGCCCGCAAGAGCGGGGGCGCCTTTAATCATCGTTATAAATAATAACCTTAACGGTTTGATCCGGGTTCTCAGATACAAAACGGAAAGCTTCAACCGCATTACTCAATGGAAAACGGTGCGTGATCAACTCATTTGACTTAATTCTGCCGTCAGCCAGCCAGCAGATAGCTGTCGGGAAAGCGTTTGCATAACGATTTACCCCAACGTAATTTAATTCCTTGTCCAAAAAATCGGCAATATTCATATTGACAAAACTTCCATCGGGCCATCCTACCTGCACGACAGTCGCTCCCGCTTTTGCTATCGAAAACAGCTGTGCGGTTACGCTGCCGGAACCGGTAGTATCAAAAACCACATCCCCGGCATTTTGAGGCATGCTATTTTTCGACGTGTTTATAACACAATCCGCACCCAATTTGGAAGCTAAATCAAGCCGTTTTTGAGAAATATCAATACACAATGCGCGGCCGCCTCCTGCCGCCTTAAACGCCTGAAGCGTAAGCAGCCCTATTGGACCTACGCCTGCGATTACACCATCTGAACCGTTTTTAAAACCAGCACGGTTAACTGCGTGCACCGCGACTGCAGCAGGTTCCGCAATTGCAGCCGAATCAAATGTCATACCCTCCGGCATCAGATATGCAAAGCTTTCAGGAACTGCAACATAATCACAAAGTGTGCCATTGACAGGCGGTGCGGAAAGGAAATGAACATCACCGCATAGATTGTATCTTCCCGATTTGCAAAAAGAACATTGTCCGCAGGTAAACCCCGGCTCTATAACTATATTATCGCCTTCCTTGAAATGCTTCACGTCCGCGCCGACGGCAATTACGGTACCGCTGGCCTCGTGTCCGGGAATATACGGATCGGTAACTACAAAATTACCCAGTCTGCCTTCTTTATAAAAATGAATATCGGAACCGCACAGTCCATTCGATTTTATTTTTACCAGAAGCTCGTTTTTCCCTGGCTCTGGTATAGCGCATTCTCTTAAAGTAAGCCTGTGTTCGGCATCAAGAAAAAGACCTCTGTTTACCATAACATGATAACCTCCTTATATGTGCAGAATTAAATCTCATAAAACATATATAATGTTTATAAGGAAAAAGCCAAGGCTAAACATCCTTGGCTTTTTCTTTTACATTAGATTTACTTATTTTCTTTGTAGTATTTATTCCCATATTCTATAATTTCTTTTCCGCCCGCATTCATCCATTTCTCAGTCATTTCATCCCACTGCCTGTCAAAATTATCAATATCGACAACAGATTTCAGCCACCCCTCAGCAAATATGCTTAAAAGTTTCTGCTCGTCACCCAAGAGGTTATCATCAAATACGTTCATAAGCGGGCTGGGTATTGAATAACTTGTATTCATAATCTGCCAGTTCGCAAACTGACCTTTCGCCATATCTTCCGGCTGCCAGGCTTTTACGTTCTTGAAAGCTTCATCATAATCGAAGTTGTGCTCTGTTATCGGAATATATGCGTATTCGTAATAGTTAAAGCCGCCCCATGCCAGAGGATATAAATATCCATTCTTCTGCGTATCCCAATCCTTATCGCATTCAGCCTTATTGATGCGGTAGATTCTGCCTCCGCTGCCGTCATCACTGTAATCGGTAAAATGAATCCCCTGTATACCATATTCAGTTAGTTCTCTTCCTTCGGCAGTAAGACTGTAATCTAAAAGCTCAATAACCTTTTCAGGATTTCTGCAGGTTTTAGGTATGATATTCCCCCACCAATATCCGCCATTATTCCCGGAATTCGGAGGTACGTCATTTTCGCCATTTAATGGCGGCAGGAATGCCAGTTTCGCATCGGAATTCACTGACATAATCTTCTGGTTAAATACATCCGGTATCGATGTTGGAGCAATACCGTATTTCCCCGCAGCAAAATCGTCTGACTCCGGTCCTTGCGCGGAGTCTCTCTTAAGGCTGATCCAGTCCTTATTTATCAAGCCTTCTTTGATAGCTTTCGCTATGAATCTGGCCCCTTCTTTTGCGGCGTCGGAAACCTCATACCGCGTAACAGTTCCGTCGGGGAGTTCTACCCAATTCCCGGCTCCCGCATTTATCGCATAAGCCCGCAGAATGTATGAGAAAGTCTGTAATTCCGTTGGATCGGCATCCCCGCCGGCTCGGACATATAATCCGTATGTGTCCTGCTTATTGTTTTTATCAGGGTCATCGTACGTAAAAGCTCTTATTACTTCGTAAAACTCATCTATATTGGTTGGAATATCTAAACCCAGATTGTCGAGCCAATCCTGACGGATCAGATAACCCCATTGCTGCGGGCATAAGCCTAATGGTTTAAAATATACCTTCCCGTCAATTTTTAATCCTTTATATGCTTCTGAATTAACTACCGAACTTACATACGGATATTTTCCATCTTTTAAGTATTCGTCATATGAAAGGATAATATCATTTCTCGCCCATTCGATAAGTGTTTTTCCGGGATCACAGTTTGCCATATCCAATTGTTCTCCCGATGCCATCATTATATTAAGCTTATTCGGGTATTGATCCCACGGTATACTTACTATTTCCAGCTCAATATTCATCCTTCTCTGGAGTTCCAAAAGTATTCTGTCTTTTTTCGGATCCTGTTCGTTTCCGGTCCTTACCCATCGTATTGGCACAGGTGCACCGCTATCGGTATCTGCCGCAGTTGCTTTTGAGTCTGTTTCCGTTGGCTCCGCCGGAGTACTGCCTTTACTGTCAGTAACAGTGCCGCAGCCGGCTGAGAACACAAGTAGAACCAATAGAGAAATACAAACCGTCAAAAACCTGATGTAAATTTTTCTTTTCACTTGATACACTCCTTTACATTAATATTTTATACTATAATCCGCTTTACCGGCGAATTATTTCTACTCCTTGACGGCGCCAAGCATAATGCCTTTTGTGAAATATTTCTGAACGAACGGATATACACACAATACAGGGATAATACCAATAATTATGCAGGCCATCTTAAACTGTTCGGGGTTTGACCCCACGGTTTGAACGCCTACCTGGGCGAGAACCATGTTTTGTATAATCATCTGTCTGAGTAAGATCTGAAGCGGAAACATATTGTTTGAACTTATAAAAAGAGTAGCCATAAAATAGTCATTCCAGTACCCTACCGCATAAAACAAACTTATAGCGGCAATGATTGGTTTCGAGATCGGTATAATAATCTTATATAGAATTTGTATATCGTTATAACCATCTATTTTTGCGGATTCTTCGAGACTGACCGGGAGGCCTGTAAAGTAATTTTTCATAATAATCAGGTTATATGTCGAAATTGCAACCGGTAAAGTAAGTGCCAATATTGTATCGTTAAGCTTCAGATTTCGCACAAGAATATAGAAAGGGACAAGTCCTCCGCTGAAAAACATTGTAAAGACCAAAATGCGAAATAATATTGAACGGCCCGGAAGATCTTTTTTTGACAATGTATAGGCTCCGCAGCATGTTAGAAACATACTCAGCACAGTTCCTAAAACCGTTATCTCTATTGATATTAACAAAGCTCGTGCTATTCCTCCAATACTATGAAATGCTCTTTTATATTCCGCAAGGCTGAAACTTTTTGGTATCAGATGATAGGGATCCGTAATGTAGACAGTAGGGGAGGAAGTGGATATAACAAATATATGCCACACCGGTATCAATATTATCAACGCAAAAAATGTTAGAAACGTATAAATTAGAATACTGGCCAAACTAATTCTTTTCCTGAACAACATATAATATTGAACCCCCTGTTTCGCATCAATATATGCTTTCCTCTCCAAACAGCTTTACAATTTTGTTTGACACAAGCAGCAGTGCCGTGCAAATAACCGATCTAAAAAGCCCGGCAGCCGCGGCGTAGCTGAACCTGATATCTGCCAGCGCAGTCCTGAAAATGTAAGTGTCTAAAATATCACCGGTATCATAAACCAACGGATTGTAGAAATTATAAACCTGGTCAAATCCCCATGTCAGAATCTGCCCTAAAGTCAGAATGAACATGATTACAATAGTATTCCGAATACCGGGCAGTGTTACATACCACATTTGCAGCCAGCGTCCCGCCCCATCGATTGTTGCCGCTTCATATAATTGAATATCAATAGCTGCAATTGCCGCAACATATATTACTGTCATCCATCCCGACTCTTTCCAGATATCAGTCAGGATAAGAACACTGCGAAAAGATTTAGCAGCGGTCAAAACATCCGGAATCTGTACCCCCACAGTTGAAAAAAGTGTTGTCACCAACCCGTTTTCCGGACTGAAAACCGTAATAAATATTGAGGCTACAATAACCCATGATAAGAAGTGAGGCAGGTAGATTACCGTCTGAATTGTCTTTCTGTATTTAATATGTCGTATTTCATTTAGAAGAAGCGCAAGTATAATTGAAAACGGAAACTCGGTGAGCATCCGGTACACAGCTATTATAACCGTATTGGAAAAAGCTCTGAGAAAGTAATCATCCTGAAACAGTTCCCTGAAATTTGCAAATCCTACAAAAGGACTGGCAAAAAAACCCTTGCTCATTGTATAATCCTGGAATGCCATAACGATTCCATACATCGGTATATAGCAAAATATTATGTACCATGCCAGCACCGGAATAAAAATTAAATACAGATATTTGTATTTGTTAACCCTTTTTAAAAAATTCCCGGAATGGAAAAGCTGTTTTTTAGCTTTGCCAGAAGCGGGTAAAAATTCTTGTGACATACCGGCATATCCCCCGGATATATGTTATTGAATCATTCTATTTCATTATAACCCGGGGGAATAAAGCCGACCATGACCCTAATGTAACTTATTGTTCGTTTTTTTAACTATCTGCACAGTTTCTTCCGTCAAATTGGGAAGTAATACCCTGACTGTTGTTCCATGCCCAGTTTTGCTTTCAATATCAAGACCGTAACCAACTCCAAAATACAACCTTATCCGTTCATGAACATTAAGCAGACCAATGCTTCTTCCCGCTTTAAAACCGTTGAGCTGATCTTTTATTTCTTTAAGTTTCTCTTCCGCTATGCCGATTCCATTATCACGGATAACAAATTCAAGCCTGTCTTCTTTTTTCGTGCCTGATATATCAATAATTCCTTCCCCTTCGGCCATTTCAAGCCCGTGATAAATCGCATTTTCAACTATAGGCTGAAGCGTGAGCTTTAATATTTGTAAATCCATTACACTCTCATCAATGTCATAATTCACTTTGAATTTATTGGAAAAACGCATTTGCTGAATATCCATATATGTTCTGATATGCTCCATTTCCTCCCTTACACTAACAAGTTTTTCTCCCTTTGAAACTCCGGTCTTGAAAAGATTAATAAGAAGCTTAATCATGCGTTCGGCACGGCTGTCGTTCGAAAACACCATATACTGGGCGGTTTTTAAGGTATTGTATAAGAAATGGGGATTAATTTGTGCCTGAAGAAGGTTCAATTCATATTCCTTCATTTTAAGCTCGGCATCCTTTGCCCTGACCTCGGAAATGTACTTTTCCTCAATCAGCTGATTTAACCGATCCAGCATTTCATTAAAGCTGATTCCCAGTTCACTTATCTCATCCGTCGTTCTGCTGTGAAAACGAATTCCCAGTTCTCCGGCTTTTACACGCCTTACAATTTTGATGATCTTTAATATATTTATTGAAAGGATTCTTGAAAAACCGTATGAAAAGGCAAAGCTAAGCAAAAGCAGCCCGAACAGAACGGCTATGCTGTAATAAAGGATCTGCCTGCTCTCATTAAAATTCTTTAACAGGAAGATAAGTTTCCAGCCATTTTTAAAAAATTCCATAAACACGACAAGGTAATTTACTCCGTCACTGCTAAAAGAATCTCTTCCAGTGCCTTTTGACAGATCAACTTTTCCCTGTTTAAACAAAGAATCCAGATTACTTTCCATTCCGGTTTTCATCGTAACAACGCCTGATGAATCAATAAGGCTTACTTGCACATTGCTGTATTGCAAAAAACTGTTCAACATTGTTTGAATATTGTCGGCCTGGTAGTCAATTAATATATATCCCAGTAGTTTCCCCGCACCGGCATTACTGGATACATCCCTGATCTGCATACCTACCCTGAAGCAGCTCAAATTAAAATACATATCAGGATAACTGCGCCATAACTGGGCTCCGAAATTATCGCTAATATAATCAAGATCCTTTTTATTATCAGGTCGTGTAGTAAATGGATGCCCATATGTGGAAGAGCATATCAGTCTGTATGATGTGTCATAAACCGATATATTCGCTATTTTGCGGCCAAGCAAATTATTCGAAAGGATGACCTGGTTCAATTCATTTTGCATCTGCTCCCTTACGTCAGAAGATGTCAAATCACGCATATATGACTGTATGGTCTGGTTTACGGTTGATATTTCAATAGCCGTACTGCTGTAATTATGAAAAATGAAATCCAGCTGCTTATACAGACTTTCAGCACTATATTCAAAAACGGAACCAATTTTGCTTTCCACAATGGTTTTTGAAAATATATACGAGTTTCCGGTAATTATGATAACAGGGATTGTTACCATGATGGAATAAAGAAGCAGCATGGATTTTCTTAAACTGGTTTTTCGCGCTCGAAACGTAATGGGTCTGTTTTCTATATCGGTATGGTTCAACAGCTTAATCTGCTGCTCCATTAGCTTAACCGGGGCGACAAGTTTTCTTCCCATAAAGAACAGCAAAATCAATGACAGTAGAAAACAGGCAATTCCAATATAAAAATTGTAAAACAAATTTTCCAGGATGGTTTTGTAAATCTTTTCAAAGTTGTATATGTTTGAAATGGTCCAGCCCATAAATTTAAGGCTGTTACTGTATATAAACCGATCATTTGAAGGTCTGTCATCTGAAATGTCAACTAACACGGCGGAATTTCCCATATTATCTGTAAGAATAATCTGATTCCCGGAAAAACTTAAGTCCTGGGACAGTTTCTGACTCAAAACTGCTATAATGCAAGCCCGCACATTACTTCCGTAAGGTTCGAGAACGGGATAAATAATAGCTATTCTTTCGTATTCTCTTTCCTCATATTTATCAAGAAAAAACTGGCCGGTTGGGTTTTCCTGCGAATATTTTCTTATGTAGTTGTAAAATTCGGGCAGTCGATACTTTGTATATTCCTTCCCTACGGAGTTGGCGGCACTGATGTAAACATTTGTGTCTTCTTTAGCGACTAGAAGGGCATCAATTTTATCATTATACAAAATCATGTCCCGTAAATAAGCTGTATAGTTTTGTTGTACGCTAACAATTTGGTTTGGGGATAAACTGTCGGAATCGATTATAGTGTTGAAATAAGGACTCTTCATTGACAGATTAATAATATTTGCAATTTCCCCAAGATAAGTATTGGTTTTTTCCGCGGCAGCGCTTGTAGCTATCCGGTTAACATATTCAAACTGATTCAATATAACCCTATAACTCACAAAATGGCATGTGAATGCAGTAATAACTACCGAAATAGCCGATAGAACCGCACCATATATAACAAGCCTTTTTTCAAACAATCCTTTGAAACGAAATAATCTCATAAATGCCACCGAACATATATTTAAATTTTATACTTTTCGCGATACTCCAGCGGTGTCAGCCCTGTCATATTCTTAAACAGGCTGCTGAAATAACGCGGTTTCTCGTAACCTACCAGTTCAGAGATTTCATACACCTTATTATTCAGATTGCTCACCAATAATTTTTTCGCTTTTTCTATCCTGATTTCTGTCAGCACACTTTTAAAAGTCTTTCGCATTTCACTTTTAAACAGCCTTGAAAGGTATACCGGATGCAAATTTACATGTGAGGCAACATCATCAAGCAAAATTTGCTTTGGGTAGTTTGAACGGATATACTGCAATGCTTCCTCTATTATTCTACTGTTTTGCGCATAGTTGTCGGATAATAAAACCATAACTTCGGTGAGGAATAATTCCAATTGTCGCAGAGCACAGCCAATCGTATCGCAAAAACCTACCGTTTTTATCAGACAGGTGGATTTCAAGATCACTTCATCATCCGAATTTACCCTCATTTTTCTAACCTCGTTCATGACAGTTAGAACCACTTTTGTAACAAAGGCAGTTGCTGCGCTCATATCAGTAAGCTTGCAATCTACAAAACTAGCCCGGATAAACTCAAGATAATCAGCAGTTTTTGTGGTGTTTCCTTCATGTATAAGGCTTAGGATTTTGGCGGCCTCTTGTTCTTCATCCGGTAAACTTAAGCAATTTCCGATACCTAATGTAATTTTCTCACAGTCTATGATATGCCCTCCTCCGATATATAC
>DATCLI010000176.1:0-5426 GCA_036563955.1 Clostridia bacterium
TCCCTGAAGGTTGGAACGATGAATTCGCCCCAAAACTTATGTTGACATCTGTAATATCAGCACCGCTTTTATTCGTTATTTTCAAATCCAAATCGAACTCTTTTCCTTCTCTAATTGAATCGTCATCATTTGCCATATAAAAACTTATATAAACCCTTCCGGCGGCAAATGAAAAGTTATTTGCTCCAAAAAGCATAGTCAACACCAAAATTATTAACAGAATACCGTTCAACCGTTTGTTCATTTGCTTGCACACTCCTTAAGCTTTAATTTTTCTTTTTCTTCAATATGTTCAATTACTCCGTCCCTGATATGCACAATCCTGTCGGCATATGGCAAAGCCTCATTGTCATGGGAAACAAGCAGCACTGTTTGTCCGTATTTTTCAGCCATACCGGCAATAAGCTCCATTATTTCCACCGTAGTTTTCGTATCGAGGTTTCCCGTCGGTTCATCGGCCAGGATTATTTCCGGCTTTTCCACAAACGCGCGTGCAATACTGACACGCTGCTGCTGCCCGCCGCTCATCTGGTTGGGCTTATGGTTAAGCCTGTCGCCAAGACCTACGGCTTTGAGCATTTTTATTGCCGTTTTTTCCCTGACTTTTTTCGAATACCCTTTAAAAATAAGGGGAAGGCATACATTTTCAAGGGCGGTAAGGTTTGGCAGAAGATTATACGATTGAAAAACGAAACCCACATATTTTTGCCTGAACCTGGCAAGCTGTGTTTCATTCAGTTTTTCAATGTGAATGTTTTTTACAAGAATACTGCCTTTTGATGGTTTCTCAAGACCTGCGACCATATTCAGAAGAGTCGTTTTTCCGGAACCGGAGGTCCCGAATAAACAGCAGATTTCGCCTTTTTTTATTTCAAGGTTAATTCCGTTTAATGCATAAACTTTCTCCTGACCCATCCGGTATACCTTTTTCAGGTCCGTAATCTTTATTATTGTTTCCATGACCTCTCCTTTTAGCCCACCATACTGTCAATCTTATGCTGTAATTACGCGCATTATTTTATTAAGACAGCGGAAGAAAACTTTCAAGCTGTTTCTTCTGTTGTTTTAATAACCGTGAGCACTTCGTCTTGTTAAGCAACAGCAAGCTCCAAATATATATGACGAAAAATGTGCCAAAAAGTTTCATTTATTTAGAATATAAAATAACCAACGTCGTTTCCTGTACCATTGCACAATATCGGAAACAGGTGCAGCTTCATTTACAAAGCTTTCTTCTCAGAACAATAAACAAAACAGCCGGGCATATTTTTTGTATGATATCTAAAGACAATTTATTCCTTGTATAGTATAATAAAGACAAGACAAACTAGGTTGGGGTGATATTATGTTAATTATATACTTAATGCTCATCATGATAACCTGGTTTCTACTGGAGCTAACAAGCCGCATTTACCATATAGTGTATCTTGTACGGATCAGCCTGCTTGTCGATTCTATCAACTGCAAAGAAGACCTTTTGTTTCTCAGGATGAAAGATTTTGAATACGTTGTAGCCGAAATTTTCAAAAGAATGGGCTACCGTGTCCGCATGTCCGACCATTTCGGCGAAGGCGGAACAGGCATAATACTTAATGATATTTTATATGTACAAGCGCGGAAAGAGCGCTATCAGCACCTCATGGAGATAGAACAGGCAAAAAAACTCGCACGGCATATGAATGAAAACGGAATCTACAGGGGCATGTTAATTACCCTTGGGGATTTTAAGAACAGCACCAAAAATTTCTGCCATCTAAATGTAATAAAATGCATCAACGGCAACCAACTCCTGCAAATGTGCAAAAATGCGCAAGGTTCCCGTATTCTGCCGTTATTTGAACGGTTCTGATAACGCTGTCTCGCAAAACTTCATAAGTTATTTCTTCCTTTACACAATATTTCCTGGTTTTTAAGGAAACTCAATTTTGCTGCGCACTATGTCAATAACGGAGTTTTCGGAACTGAATACAGGCTTAATTCGCAGCCTGTAATGTATTTTCAACTCCGAAAGCCTGTATTTTTCAAGCAGCTCCGGACCGCAGCTTGCCGAACCGACACCGCTCATTTTATAGTCAGCATGCACAATTGTTTCCTTTCTCGGCTTAAGCTCATGGTTATGCCGAGCGCTTGCAAGATCCTCAGGTGTAAAGTGAGAAGCGTTAAATGAAAAATCATCAAGGCCTATAAACAATAGTCCCATGCCAAGCAGGTTGGAAACGAGCGCCCATTCGGTTGCATAGCGGCTGCCGTTTTCCTGGGGCATAATGTAATCCTCATGCATCTGCGATACTCTTGCCGAAAACCTGGATTTATATGTGCTATGCCTTTTGTCAATATAACTCTCATGAGGCCCGAAGCCGAAATATTCCACGAGCTCATTTCCGGGCGGCATTGTAAAACGCAGTCCAAACCTTGGAAGGTACGGAATTCCTTCCCTGACATCGGCATGTGTTTCAAACAGGATATCGCCGCTTCCGAATACGATCCATTTCAATTCCCCCTTAACGACGGGTTTTTTCGAGTAACCGCCCAATGAGTAACTGCTGGTAACAGAAACGCTTTTATCGCTGCTTCTTTCATAATTAACGGAGTAAATATGCGGAACAATCCTGTCGTATCCTTCGGCTTCCCATTTTGCCCTGATATTTCGATCGTTATCTATCGGCGCTCTCCAGATAGTAAGCCTTGGCTGCTCACTTATAAGTTTAACACCGTTATATTCAATTGAACTGAACATCCCCGTTGTCGTATCAATTACATATTTAAAATTTGTACCGTTAATAGTCAGCGAATGCTTTGATTCGGCTATATCCAAAGGTTCCATCCGCGGCGCTTCTACCATTTCTGTTTTACACTCACGTGCAGGCATTTCAAACTGGAACCGTGCCAGCGTATGACCTCTGTCCGCCCATGCCGTTTTCTTTTTTAACGTATACCATACAATAAGAAAGCATCTGCCGGGCAGTGCGCCGCAATCAGGCAAGGGTAAAGTAATAACAGATGATTCATAAGGCTTAAGCGCGATATCGTCAATAATTCCGCCGTCAACAAATTCTCCATCGCATTCAATTTTCCAGTTTAATAAAAGGTTTGACAAATCGCTGAAATCATACAGGTTCTGCACTTTGATTCTGCCTGCCTTTAAATCATCGGCCTCTGTTTTAACCGGCGCAATTACCTGCTTCAGCTCGAGCAGCCCGGTATGGGGCCTTCTGTCCGGATATACAAGCCCGTCTATGCAGAAATTGCCGTCATTTGGTTTATCTCCGAAATCACCGCCGTATGCATAATACTCCGTCCCATCCTGCGTGCGGGTTTTTATCCCGTGATCCTTCCATTCCCATACAAAACCCCCGGAAAGCCGTTTTTGTTCATATATAAGATCCCAATAATCCTTTAAGTCGCCGGGGCCGTTTCCCATCGCATGGCTGTATTCGCATAATACCACCGGCCTCTTTTCATCGGGAATTGCAAGTATTCTATCGGTAATATCCAAGATTGAAGGATACATAAAACTTAAAACATCAAGGCATTTTGTTTCAGCACAGCGGGTTTGATCAACCCTGGAAGCGCCTTCGTAATGTATGAGACGGCTGCTGTCCCTGCTTTTTGCCCATTCGGCCATTTTTACATGATTTATGCCATACCCTGATTCATTCCCAAGGGACCACATAACAACGCACGCATGGTTTTTGTCCCGTTCCACCATCAGTTTCATTCTGTCAACAAAAGCCTTTTCAAACCGGGGATCGGCGGCAAGCATATCCTTATCTCCTGTACGCCAGATCCCATGGCATTCGAGATCGGCTTCATCGATAACATAGAACCCCATTTCATCACAGTAATCGAGGAACCTTGGATCATTCGGATAGTGAGATGTGCGTATCGCATTAATATTATGCTGTTTCATAAGCACAAGATCCTGCTTCATATCCCACACAGGCGTTACATGCCCGAGTTCCGGATGAAAATCATGCCGGTTAACCCCCTTAAACTTTACCGCACGGCCGTTTATCAGAATCACGGAATCTTTTATCTCTATTTTTCTAAGACCGGTCTTTATATGAATTATTTCCTGACCTGCATATAAGCACAAAGTATACAGGTATGGAGTTTCGGCATTCCATAAAATCGGGTTTGAAATGTCAAATCTTACGCTCCCGCTGCTTCCTGTCGTTATTTCTTCCGTACCCGCAATATTACCTTCCGGGTCTTTAAGAACAGCTTTTAAATTAAGTGCGCCCTCACCGGCTGCTTCCAATTCACAGCTTATAACTGCATGTTCAAAGCCGTTATCGAACTGTGTTTTGACAAATATGTCCGATATATGTACACTGTCTCTTTCTAAAATGTAAACATCACGGAATATTCCCGAAAGTCTCCACATATCCTGATCTTCAAGATAACTCCCGTCACACCACTTCAGGACCATAACCGCAATCGTGTTTGTCCCGTGCTTTACGAAACGCGTTATATCAAACTCCGAAGTCATATGGCTTACCTGGCTGTAGCCCGTATATTTACCGTTAACCCAAAGGAAAAAGCAGGAATCGACTCCTTCAAAATTGATAAAATACTGCTTGCCTTCAACCGGATTAATAATAATATTTTTTATGTATACCCCTGCGGGGTTTTCATTCGGAACATACGGCGGATCACATGGATACGGATAGTTCACATTCGTATAATTCGGCGATCCGCAGCCGATCATCTGCCAGTTTGACGGAACGATTATATCGTCCCATCCATCGGCGCAGAACCCTTCGTCAAGAAAATCACCGCTTACGTCTTTTACCTGTTCGTAATACCTGAATTTCCATACTCCGTTCAGACTTTTGAAAAACTTTGAGTCGCCGCGAAACCCTTTTTCGGCTTTTTCCTCCGTGTCATACGGTATATAATAAGCCCTCTGTTTTTCGCAGTTCTCATGAAGCATATCAGGGTTTTCGCAGTAATTCTTAATAAATTCCATGCCGGTTCACACTCCTGGTATTATTTGTGCTCCTAATAAATATTGAAAACCAAATGCTGTTTATATATAATTATATTATCATTATAATCACACAATAATTAGCTTTCAATCATATAATATCGACATTCTATATAAATATATAGACATTTAGGAGCTCAGAAATGAATGACGCCGTTTTTTTAATGGTAACCGAGGAAGAAAGCAAGCTGCCATTTATTCTTAAAAGCATCGGTTCCCGCGCGAATCAGGAACATATCTTTCGCCCTGACGGGTATCCGGACTTCCACTGGCTTCACTGTACAAGCGGGACGGGAATGCTTGTTATCGATAATAAGGAATATTTAATACAGCCGAATACCGGTTTTTTCTTTTTTCCTGGCGTATCTCATGAGTATTTCGCATTGACGGAAGCCTGGAAAACGTATTGGATAACGTTCAGCGGGCATGCTGCGAT
>DATCLI010000177.1:0-6283 GCA_036563955.1 Clostridia bacterium
GTACTGGAGATGTGAAAGATGAAATTTACTAAAATGCACGGTATTGGGAATGATTATGTTTATATAAACTGTTTCGAGGAAACGGTTGAAAAACCCGAGGAGCTTGTGAAGCTCATAAGCAACCGTCATTTCGGGGTCGGCTCCGACGGCCTTGTTTTAATACTGCCTTCTTCCAAGGCCGATTTCAGGATGCGAATGTTCAACCCGGACGGTTCGGAAGCCCAAATGTGCGGCAACGCGATACGATGTGTAGGAAAGTATGTTTATGACAATAATATGACTGATAAAAAATCCATATCAATTGAGACCCTTGCGGGAATTAAATATTTGGAACTGATAACGGGTAACGACAGCAAAGTTTCCATGGTTAAGGTCGATATGGGAGAACCAATCCTTAAGACCCGTAGTATTCCTGTCGACAGTGACATTGAATTGTTTGTGAATCAGCCGCTTCAGGTTTCAGGCGAAGAATACCGTGTTACCTGTGTTTCGATGGGAAACCCGCATGCTGTTGTATACGTTAAAAATGTTTCCGAATTTCCGGTAGGGAAGGTTGGCCCTGAAATAGAAAAACACCCGCTGTTTCCCGAAAAAATTAATGCGGAATTTGTTGAAGTTATTAATTCGAAAAGGCTGAAAATGCGGGTATGGGAAAGGGGCACAGGAGAAACGATGGCCTGCGGCACGGGGGCCTGTGCGGTGCTTGTTGCTTCAAGCCTTAACGGGGTTTCCGAAAGGAAAGCAACCGTTGAACTTCTTGGCGGAAACCTTGAAATTGAATGGAACGAAAGCAATAACCGCGTGTATATGACCGGTCCGGCAACCTTGGCATTTACAGGCGAGTTGCATATTTAGCCTGTTATTTAAGTGGGCTTGGAATAAATTGTTTTTATGGAAAAGGGGAAGGACGATGTCACGAATAAACGAAAACTATTTAAAGCTGCCAGGAAGCTACCTGTTTGCTGAGATTGCGGACAGGGTAGCCGCATTTAAAAAGGAAAACCCGGATTATGATGTTATATCCCTCGGTATCGGTGATGTCACAAAGCCGCTCGTTCCTGCTGTTATTGAAGCTCTTCATAAGGCAGTGGATGAAATGGGGTGTGAAGATACTTTCAAGGGGTATGGACCCTACCAGGGATACGAATTTCTCGCCGAAAAAATAATAAAGCATGATTTTAACAGCCTCGGCATTGAACTGTCGATAGACGAAATCTTCATAAGCGACGGGGCAAAAAGCGATACCGCGAATTTTCAGGAAATCTTCGGACAGGACAATGTTGTTGCAGTAACAGATCCGGTATATCCCGTTTATGTTGACAGCAACGCAATGGCGGGAAGACTGGGCGATTATGACAGCAGCACGGGAAAATGGATAAATCTCGTATATCTCCCTTGCACTGCCGAAAACGGTTTTGTTCCCGCTTTGCCGGAGAAAAAGGTTGATATTATTTGCCTGTGTTATCCGAACAATCCGACCGGAACGGTATTGACAAAAGAGCAGTTGAAAGTATGGGTTGATTACGCCCGTGAGAATAAAGCCGTTATTCTATATGACGCGGCGTATGAGGCATATATTGCTGAAAAAGACATCCCGCGCAGTATTTATGAAATAGAGGGAGCTAAAGATGTGGCTGTTGAGTTCAGAAGCTATTCGAAAACGGCAGCTTTTACGGGCACACGCTGCGCTTATACGGTGGTTCCGAAGAGCGTCGTTGCTTACACTAAAGGAGGCGAAGCCATTTCTTTGAATCGTCTGTGGAATAGAAGGCAGACCACTAAATTCAACGGAGTTCCGTATATAGTTCAAAGGGGAGCGGAAGCCGTTTATTCCGATGAAGGCAAAAAACAGATACGTGAAATGATAAGCTATTATATGGAAAACGCGAAGATTATCCGCAGCGGTATTGAAAGTCTCGGACTATATGTTTACGGCGGGATAAACGCACCGTATATATGGCTGAAAACCCCGGATGAATATGATTCATGGCAGTTTTTCGATAAGCTCCTGAAAGAGGCTTTTGTCGTAGGTACGCCCGGTGTCGGATTTGGTCCGAGCGGACAGGGATATTTCAGGCTTACTGCGTTTGGAAGCCGTGAAAATACCGAAAAAGCAGTTGCGAGGATTAAAAACTTAAAATTCTGAATTTGACCGGCCGGGCTGAATGCCCGGCTTTATTTGCGTATAAATCTTTTAATTAAATTTATCCGCGCTTTTGTTTCAAGATGATCGTCCAACGGCTGAAGCGAAACGAAATCCTTATATTTGCGTTTTAATGCTAGTGTAATCAATTCATCGGTAAGCGCAGGGTTTTTCGGAAGCAGGCTGCCGTGTGAATATGAACAGAAAACATTTTTATATCTTGCGCCTTCAAAACCGTCTTCGCCGTTATTGCCGAATCCGTAAATTACTTTTCCCAAAGGGCTTACTTCTTCGCCGAGGTATGTTCTGCCCGAATGGTTTTCAAACCCGACTGCATATCCGTTTGGCTCCTGGTTTAATCCTTCAATTGAGAAAATGAGGTTCCCGATCATGCGTTTCTCATTTCCTATCGTCCAGTGATTCATTATGCCAAGACAGGGAATTTCATCGCCTCCCGGCGTTTTATAGTAAAGCCCCATAAGCTGATACCCGCCGCAAATGCATAAAAAAACCACACCGTTTTCAACCGCTTCGCTTATCCCTTCCTTTTTATACTCCAATAAATCGGTGTACAGAATACCTTGTTCATAATCCTGTCCGCCTCCCATGAATACTATGTCGTAATCGGAAGAAGAGAACATATCTCCAAGCGAAACCGGATAAACATTAGCTTCAATACCGCGCCACTCCATACGTTTTTTCAGAGCCTGAATATTTCCGTAATCGCCGTAAAGGTTTAAAAGATCGGGATATAAATGGCATATTGATAACTGGTACATACAAACATCCTTTCAGTCGATTGGAAAGAAACTATAAAGCAATAAAAAGCTTAAATTTTTACTGCCAGAAATACTTCAGTTTAAATCTTTTTTTAAGTATTTTTCTAATTTCCAACATTGCCGTATACGTTGGAAGAATATACAGCGTTTCGCCCGGCTTCAGCGAATTCAAAGCGGCATCAAGCATAGTTCCCTTGTCGTATTCAATTTCTATGCGGTTGGTATATATTCCCGCGTATTTAAGTCTTACTGCCATATCATCGGCCCGTATCCCCGAAACGAAGAATTTTGAAACCCTGTCCTGTATATCTGCAAGCACTTCAAGCTCAACGTCCCACAACCACGAAATATCGGCGCCGTCGGCCAGGCGGTCATTTATAAGAAATGAAATAATAGCGGTATTTTCAACTGTTAACAGGAAGTTTATTACCTGGCTGAACCCGACCGGATTTTTTATCAGAATGACCTGTATGGTTCTGTCTCCGAGAGATATTGATTCCATCCGGCCGAAACTGCTTTCAAAGCCGGAAAGCGCACAGATCGTTTTCTCGTGTGAAAACCCGAGGGTCTCGGCAAATGCGGCTCCTGCGAGCGCATTGTAGACATTATACAAGCCGGGCAGATTTATTTGCGCGGAAAATTTCCCGGAGGGAGTATTAAAAATAACTTTCGAGAAATCACTGGACAAAACTGTTATCTTTTCTATCCTAACCAATGCTTCCGGACGACCGTAACCGCAGCCCGGGCATATATAATGGCCAAGATGGCCGTAAAACCGTGATGTGTATTGATATTTTGTCTTACAGTACAAGCAGAATGCCGCATCATGATTTGAAGACAAGTCTTTCTCATGCTCAGGGGATACCGCCTGCTCATCCAGCCCGTAATAAATAACGGGGTTGGGCACATCCTTCCCTAAAGATGCGCATAGGGAATCATCGGCATTAAGTATGAGAGTGGCATCAGGAATATGGGATATTCCGTCCCTGACTGCTTTTAATGTGCCGTACAACTCGCCGTAGCGATCGAGCTGATCTCTGAAAAAATTTGTTATTATGACAGCAGCGGGTTTTATGAACTCGGTGGAAACCCGGAAAGCGGCTTCGTCAACTTCCAAAATCGCCGTATTTGATCTTGGTTTCATATTAATTCTTATATCTGAAGCAAGACAGGTTGCTATACCGCTGACAAGGTTAGCACCTGATTTATTTGCTACATATGATATCTTATTTTCTTTTAAAACCTCGGCGATAATTCCGGATGTGGTTGTTTTACCGTTGGTTCCCGTAATCATGAATATCCTGTATTTGCGCGACAATTCGCTGAGGATGCCGGGGTATAATTTAATTGCGAGTTTTCCGGGAAGAGTTGTCCCGCCCGAACGTGCGAGACGCAGCAGAAAAATTGTTAATTTGGCCGCAATAAGAGCAACACGGCAGCGAATAAGGTTTATCGTTTTTTTCATATTTCAGGCTCCTCAGGTTAAAGCTAAAAACCTTCTAAATTTTTCCCTAATTATATGACTAACATAACATGTAAGTCTAAGCTTTTGGACTATTGTACAATAAAAGTAAACTATAGCGAAAATGCAGCATAGAGATATACAGTCAGAGCGAGGACAAGCAAGTCGACTGTTTGAGCAAAAATGCTTCATACAAAAAATTATTCAAAGCATTTTTGCGAGTTTCGACTTGCCCGAGCTGAACTGTATAGCTCTTGCAAATGAAGCTCTTGTTTACGTTATTGTACAATAGTACTTTTAGTATTACTGTGTACATCTGAGCAGTAACTTGATTTATTATACAATATCAAACTTTGATAAAGTTATGGCAATCAAAGTATTTTTATTATACAATAATCATAAAGGCTATACAACGATTGCTGAAAATCAATTTCTTCCGTTGTTTCAGCGTGTTAGCAGTATAGATACAGAACAAGGCTTAAGGGGGCAGGGGATTGGATTCTGCAGAAAAAAACCTAATTGAGCTGTCTGCCAAAGGTAACGTGGAAGCTTTTGAAACCTTAGTACAAGCCCATCAAAAGAAAGTTTACAATATCGCATTAAGAATGACAAAGGATCCGGAGGATGCACAGGAGCTTTCTCAGGATGCGCTTGTGCGTGCATTTGTTGCAATAAAGAAGTTCCGCGGCGAGTCAAGTTTTTCAACATGGCTGTACAGGATAACGATGAATGTATGTACGGATTTTTTGAGGAAGAAAAACAAAGCGGTTGTCGTATCACTGGAACAGGGAGCAGCAGGGGATGAAAACTGCAATGCCATCCAGCTCCCTGAAAAAGGCCCGGGTCCGGATGAACTGGCCGAGAAAAAGCAGCTTAAGGAGATGGTAAAGCAGGCAATGGACTCGCTTTCCGTTGAGCATCGCCAGGTATTGATTCTTCGTGATTTAATGGATCTGACATATAAAGATATAGCGCGAACGTTAAATGTTAATGAAGGGACAATTAAGTCGAGAATCAACAGGGCAAGGGATGCCCTGAAGCAGATAATTATTGAACAGGAGGAACTTTTTAAGGATTATGTCGTCAAATTGAATAGAAGGGAGGGGAATTCATGAACAGGTGCGATGAATATTTGCAGAATCTGTCAGCCTATCTTGATGGTGAGATGCCTCAAAACAGCATTAAGGATATCGAAGAGCATTTGCAGGAATGTGAAAAATGTTCAGAAGAGCTGTCCATGCTGAAAACGATAATATCGGCCTTGAATGAATTGGAAGAAGAACTTCCCGATGGTTTTGAAACCTCCCTGCATAAACGTCTCGAGGAGGCCGGAGCAAAATCCGGTGTTAAAACTCAATTCGGTAAAGTAAGATTATTTGCCCAAATTGCGGCAGGGTTTGTTATTGTTCTCTGCCTGGGCTTTGCGATAAGAGCGGGTTTAATGGGAATGGGAGGCAAAACTGCCGCCCCTGCTGCCGATATGGCTTCGATGTCAACTGCGCAGAGTGCTGCCGAAGAAAAAATTGATGCTGCTGGAGCAATGTCCGCAAGAAGCGTTACAGGTACTTCGAGAGTTATGGATGGAGCCGGGGATGGTGGTGCTGCGGAGTCTGAAATGAAAATTTATTATACCGATGATTCCGAAGTAAAAAAGGAAATCGCTTCGGAAAGCATGGCGGATATTCAACAGGCAGAGACTGATAATGATCTGATGATTGCATATTCTATGGCTGCGCCGAATGCAATGAAAATAGAGGGGCAGGATACGCTCGTAAAAATAACGGCTGATGATGCGCAGATTGTGATTGAGAAAATAATTGATATCGAATCGGAGCTTAACCAGGATGAACAGTTCAGCAATATGTCCGGTTTGAACAAAACGTTGAATACTGTAAATAC
>DATCLI010000178.1:0-4729 GCA_036563955.1 Clostridia bacterium
GCTTTCCTGAGGTATTTGTACGCTTCCCTGTATCTGCCGACAAAACAATGCAAATACCCGGTATTATAACAAATTACATGGGAATCCGGAAGAATCTCATATAAAAAACGGTACTGATCGGCAGCGGTTTCATATCTCTCCAGGTTAATCAAGCGCTGAATAATAATCAGCTTCTTTTTTATATTCTCAAGAATGTGTGGATCCTGGACGGATAACGAATGGTATACATCCATTGCGTGGATTTCTCTCTTCCAAAGCTCGGCGCTTTTAAGAAAACTTGAAACATCCGATTCCTGCTTCGGCTTTTTTTCTTTCTTCTCAATAAACGGGAGTGTTACACCCAATTTCTTTCTTTTGCGGTAAAAAGCAAAATGATCAAAGACGACAACAAAAGCAGGCAAAACAATTCCTGTCGCTATAACGAGGAGTTCAATCTCCGGTATTGTCAAAACATTCTGTATAAGGGCAAAAACAACAACTGTCGCCGAAAAAAGTTGTATGCCCAAAATCAAACCTGTTATAATCGAGGGCTTTCTTATAAAGCGGTTCATCATATACAAAGCAAGGAAACAGGCCGCAAATGCCACAAAAATCAATGGGATGTTCATTTCTCATCCTCCGATAAAAATATGTATTTTATTTGCCATATTCTAAAAGGTTATTTTCTATCCATTTCGCTCATTTTCATTTCTTCCCACTGTTCTTTGCTGATAAGAACCCTTCGGGGTTTACTTCCTTCAAACCCGCTTATTATCCCTCTTTCCGCCATCTGGTCAACTATTCTTCCCGCGCGTGCATATCCTACCTTAAAACGTCTTTGAATAAGGGAAACCGAGGCCTGCCCGCAGCTAACAACAAGCTCGATAGCCTGCGGCAGCAGTTCGTCCGCGTCCGCCGCGGGTGTATCCGGTTCATCGTCAGACGCGATAATTTTTTCAATAACATCCTCATCATACTCGACTGTAACCTGGCTTTTTACATAACTGACAACACTTTCAACATCGCGCTCGCTGACAAACGCTCCTTTTACGCGAACAGGCTTTTGCGTGCCGACCGGATAATAGAGCATATCGCCTTTGCCGAGAAGTTTTTCGGCGCCGCCCATATCTAAAATAGTGCGCGAGTCAACCTGTGATGAAACGGCAAATGCAATCCTCGACGGTATATTGGCTTTAATAACGCCGGTTATAACGTTTACCGAAGGGCGCTGCGTCGCGATAACAAGATGCATTCCGGCTGCACGAGCCATTTGGGCAAGCCTGCAGATCGAATCCTCGACGTCGTGCGGCGCCACCATCATCAAATCGGCAAGCTCATCAATAATTATAACTATATGCGGGAGCTTGAAAGCTTCCGGGTCATCATTTACAGCCTTATTGTATCCCGCGTGATCCCGCACTCCCCTCTCGGCGAACAGCTTATACCTGTTTGTCATTTCCTGCACCGCCCACTGAAGCGCTCCTGCGGCTTTTGCGGGGTCAGTAACAACAGGAACAAGAAGGTGCGGAATCCCGTTGTACGCCCCAAGTTCCACAACTTTAGGATCAATGAGGACAAGCTTTACTTCTTCAGGAGTCGCCTTGTACAGAAGGCTTATTATTATACAGTTTATGCAAACGCTCTTTCCTGAGCCTGTTGCGCCTGCAATTAATAAATGAGGCATTTTTGCAAGATCAATAATAATATTTTCCCCGGAAATATCTTTTCCCAAACCTACCGCAAGCCTGGATTTATATTTCACAAAATCCGGTGTTTCAAGAACTTCCCTAAGTCTTATCGGTGCAACTTCACTGTTCGGCACTTCAATACCGACTGCGGCCTTGCCGGGAATAGGAGCCTCAATTCTTATTCCCTGTGCCGCCAGGCTTAGCGCAATATCGTCGGCAAGATTAACAATGCGGCTTACCTTTACCCCCGGGCTTGGCTGCAGCTCAAACCTTGTAAACGCCGGGCCTACCGCTACGTTAACCACCTGAGCGCTGATTCCGAAATTAATCAGCGTTTCTTCGAGCTTTCTCGCGTTTTCAAGCGCGTCAGCCCTTAACTTTCTCATATTCACACCCTCATCGCCAGGAGCCTTCAGACACGAAAAGGGAGGAAACTGATACTCTTTCCCCTGCATCGGTTTAATCCTCACATCAGCTTCCAAAGACTTTTCGATTTTTTTAGCCGTGTTGGATACTTTTCTGCTCTTAGGCATGGTGTCCGCTTCCTGCAGACCATCTGTTTTTTTCTCCTCCGGTATGAAACTATCACCTGGCTCCGGGGATTTTTTGTTAAGAGGAAAATCAATTATTTTTCCCTTTAAAAATACCCTGTTTGGATTTTCTGTCACAGTCGGTTCATCAAGCTCTTTAAGAAATACCGTTTCATCCTGTTCGTAAGCGTCATCATCGTAAGTATCAACAACCGGGATATTAATATGTTTTACCTTATCGGCCGCGCGGATAATTGTCTTCTTTATTGAAATCTCCGTAATTATCATGGCAATAATAATTCCTGCTGTCGCAAGTACAATAATAGTTCCCGTTTTTTGCAGCAGGAAACAAAGAGGCACGCTGATCACTCCGCCGATAACGCCGCCGTTAATCTTGTATGGCAGGTTTGTAATGCCGCGTCCTTCCTGATAAAAGGCTTTCAGATATTGAAACAGGGACATATTTACATAATCTGGCTGGTTGAATGAACCCGCCTGGAAAATTGCTCCGACTATAATAAAAAGCAGGAGAACAAGAAGCGTTTTATTTCTTATCCGCGGCCTCTGCGGGTAGAATATATGTAAAAGGCCGTAAATAAAAAACAGAGGAGGCATGATGAAAGCGACAAAACCAAACAACCCCGTTAGAACATGCAAAATTATTTCGCCGACAATACCGGTAATATTACGCATATAAATACTCAGCCCAAAAAGAATGCTTATGGCTATAAGAATTACGCCTGTAAGTTCACGTCGCTGCCTTGCATTTTTCGGGCTTGATTTGACGGCGGCTGCCTTTTTATTTCCGCCGCTGCTAGAAACCCGGCCGGCTCTTCCTGAACCGGCTTTTTTATGAATGCTGTTAGCTTTTTTTTTCTTTTGTACCATTTTCGACAAAACCATAACCTCCCGGAATACCTTTTCACAAATTCTAAAAACGGCTTGTCAATCTAATTTTAATATACCATATCATAGCAAATTGCCGCAAGTTATCGGCTAACTATTGCTCGTTTGAACAATAGCGGTAGATTAACATCGAATAACCAGCGGGTGGTTCGGGTGTTTTCGGTGACGCCGGACGACATGCTCCAACGTCCTGCTGCTTACAGGTTAATGTGGAGCGGGTTAATGAGCGACCCGGGATATGGAGACCTCTCAGCAGAAATAAAAAGGACCTAAAGCGTGCTGTCGGTATGCGCTTTGTCGTCCAAGGAAACGAAACACCCGAACCAGGACCCGCGGGAATACAGCAAAAATGATTTGGCAATCGAAAAACGGATAAAAAAGCAGGCTACCACTTACTTCCGGATTCGTGCGGGCAGATGCGTAAAGCATACAATGCCCTTACTCTTACAATGCATCCGCAGCTCATGCATGTTGTTCCGTATGCAAGCCGCTCGCAGACATAACAGACATTAAGCCTTTTATTGTATAACTTCTCATCCGCCAAAGGCACACCGGATTCAATCACTTTTTTTATTTGCTCAGCTATTTCTTTATCGGAAACATTTACATTTTCAGAGCACTTACTGCATCCGTCTCTCATGGTTATTCCCGCCTTGATTTAATGTTAAACACCCTATCAAAAGAAACATGCACAGCCGGTTTGCCCAGAGGTAACTGCCTGTCCATGTTTTGGTTGAATTTTACATGTTATTATATTATACATGACAACAAAAATAGTCAAGGAACGGCGAGGTTTAAAGCATGATATAACTTAGGATTTTGCGATGTTATATACTTTATGGCATTTGCGATGTTATATACTTTGAGTTCCGCTGTACAATATATTGCTGGTACGCATTAAAGCTTGTCATTATATACATCTGATTTTTATTAAGGTTACATCGCAAAAGCCCTATAACTTATTGAGCCTTGTTTCGCGCTGAAAAAGAGTATACAATAGTGTAACGAGATGAAAGAAGGGTATTTGGTCCTGATTCCGGGCATTGAAAGGAGTATAAAATATGGTTTTCAGATATAATCTCAGAACAGGTTCGGAAGGCTTTTACAATATAACCTCCAAAGTAAGTTCGGCAGTTTCGGAAAGCGGCGTCAGGGAGGGAATATGCGTAGTGTTCTGCCCTCATACAACAGCAGGCATAACAATCAATGAAAATGCAGACCCCGATGTTGTCAGCGATATGCTGTATGCACTCAGCAAAACACTGCATGACCGCCCTGAATTCCGGCACGCAGAAGGCAACACCACAGCTCATTTAAAGGCTTCCTACACAGGAAGCAGCGTTACCGTCATTATTGAAAACGGACGATTGGTATTGGGGACATGGCAGGGAATTTATTTCTGCGAATTTGACGGGCCAAGAAACCGCAATTTTTTCGTAAAAGTGATTTCCGGGTAATAAGTTATTATTTTAATATTCCATTATAATAGGATGAAAGCTCAGGATACTTGATGAATACTTCGTGTCCGCTGTCGCTTAATTTATATATCCCTTTTTCCACTCTTTCAAACCATCCGTAAAAGTTCTTTGCAAGTATCGATTGGGTTTTTTCTCCTGTTCCTAATTC
>DATCLI010000179.1:0-12584 GCA_036563955.1 Clostridia bacterium
GTACCGCATTTGTATGCGAGTTCAACATCTTCCATTGTGGTAAAGCAGCTTTCAAACCATGTCGGATCATCCCTGTATTCAGTCTTTCCGCCGTGCCAGTTATGAAATTCTTCGAAAATCTGGAGTACCTTTTCCGGTTCCTTTACGCCTACGGGAACGATATACCAGTTACCCGCAACAGGGCTGTAAATAGTACCGTCTCCGCTCGGTCCGACCGGATACGGAACTATATGAAAATCAAAAGGAAGCGTTCCGCCTTCATTGGCCGCTGCGTCAATTTCCTGTTTGTTCAGCCATGCCTGACCTGTCCAGAACATAACCTTTCCGTCCGACCACGCGAGCAGGTTATCATTCCAATCGTCTCCGTTCCAGGGCCTCGCTGAGATATCTACGTTATATAAGCGGTTGATAAATTCGAGAACTTCCACAACTGGTTTTGAACTGATACCCTCGGTTGCGGAACCCGCGATTGATCCTCCATTGTTCATAACAAGGCCGTTTATGAAATCGGTAAATACGCCGCCGTAGCCATATATATCGATCCTTCCGTCATTGTCCGTATCTCTTGTCCCCGCTTTTGCGTACTCGGCAAATTTTTCCCATGTCCATTGTCCCTTATTGTATAATTCCTGGGGGTCTTCAAGACCCAAATCTTCAATCATTGTCGCGTTATATCCAAGGAATATGCCGCTTTGAGGCAGTCCCTGTTCCTGGAAAAAATATGTGGCTCCAAGAGCTTCCAATGGCTTTAGCACAATCTGTTCACCGAATAGATCGCTGTTCGGATGCGCAATCTTTTTCAGATCCTGTGCCAAACCGTTTACTGCCGCCGGAATGCCGAACTGCAGATCGGTAAGGTAAATATCACATTCAGGTGATCCGGCAGCTATGGATGTATTTATGCTTTCGATAATAGGAGTCCAGCCAAGGTTAATGTATTCAATTCTGCAGTTGTATTTTTCCTCGATTCTCCTTACGTTGTCAAGTTTCATCTGTGCGGTTTCTGCGTTGGAAAGTCCGGGATCGTCATTAATGCTCGTATGGATGCTCGTATAATAATAGTCCCACCATATACCGACCTTTATTGTCCTGCCTCCGAAGTTAAAAGCAGGGTATCTTTCCGGAACCGGAGTGGGTGTGGGAGCCTTTGTAGGGTCGGAGGCTTTTGTGGGCTCGGGAGCGGCGGTTGGCGCGGGAGTCGGTTCCGGAGCGGAAACTCCTGTGCCGACGCATGCAGTAAGCAGTGAAGCGATAACAATTACAAGACACAGTGTAATGAATTTTTTGTTAAGTCTTTTCATTTTAAGCATCTCCTTTCATTAATTTTATTATTGTAATGGGGGATGGACGACGCTACCCTACTATTCCGCTTCGTTCCAGTCCCTCCATAAAATACCTCTGCAGGAACAGATACATTATTAAAATTGGCAAAAGGACAAGAATAACACCGGCGTAAACATAGAGCTGCGAGACAAGCGGATCCTTTACCTGGTCAACAAATGCAATGGTTGCCTGAATTGTTGACAGGCGAAAAGTGATATTATGACTGGAAGGTATTGAAAACAACCGTGAATAAAACATATCGTTATACTGCCACACCATGGAGAACACGGTTACCGTCAGAACGGACGGTATCGCGTTAACGAGCATAATCCTGAAATATGTATACCATGTGTTTGCTCCGTCAATAAGCGCGGCTTCTTCGATTTCTTTCGGGAGACCTCTGAAAAACTGCCTGAAGATGTAAATATACAATCCCGATCTAAGCCCTGACCCAAACAGCGTCATGAGGTACATAGGCTTTGTGCTTTGAAGCAGATTCAGCCTGCTTCCTGTGAAAATCTGAAATATGTACAGCACATCCCAGTTTCTGAAATGCTGGTACAGCGGAATCATTATTGTATACGCGGGGAGCACTATGGTTACTACGACACATCCGAATAAAAGCTTTTTGAACGGAAACTCGAACCTGGCAAACCCATATCCGGCCATTGATGTAATGAGAATCTGCAAGAGTGTAATTAAAGCTATGTAAATAAAAGAGTTAAAAAGCGTATTCCAGTAGTCCAACCGCATAAAAGCAAGACGGTAAGTATCGATAGTCGGGTCCAAAGGTATCAGAAAGACCGATGGGTTATATACATCCGTCGATGAAAAAAATGAGTTGCTGAAAATACTGATAACGGGGCCAAGAATAACGAACGAAATTCCTGTAATGATAAAAAACTTAAAAATGGATAAAAGGAATGATTTTATCCGGTTTGCATATTTTGAAACATAGTTCTGCAAAACATCCTTTTCCATTGTTTTAAATTTTATTAAGTCAATAATGCCGATTTTCATCTTTCCATGCTCCTTTTAACGAGGCTCAAAATGCACCCCGCTTCTTATAGTCGGCGGGTACCGACGGTCAGTTGTAGTAAAAGGTTTTCTTTGAAATAAGCACGCAGACAACAGTCAATATCAGGCACATGACTATCGTGCTTAAAACGCTCATTGCAGAACTCAGTCCATAGTTATACGTTGTAAACGCCGTATCGTAGGCCGTATTAACCACTTCACTCGTAACGTATTTATCTATGATTGTATAAACAACATTTGTCAGTATAAGCGGCGTAACCATGGGAAACGTAATTTTCCAGAAGGTTTCATAGGCCGTTGCGCCTTCAATTTTTGACACCTCATACAGCTCGGGAGAAATAGATTGCAGGGCGGCTATGAATATGATTATCTGTACGCTTGACGCCCTTACAATTTCATATATGCGTGAGACCAAATCGACAATATAATCAACAAGACCCAACGGCAGCCCAAGATCAAGAAATACTCCCAATATATAGTCAACATTCACGCCGGACGGCGGGGTGAAGTCGGAAAACATTGCGCTTGCGCCGCCCTGGATATTTTGCGTCGCAAGGTCAAGCGCTTCGGCGATCGCGCCCGATCCCAGCAGAATGGGTATGAAAAAGATAAGACGGACAAGGCTTCGGCCTTTGAACCTTGTGTTCAAAAGCATCGCGATAAACAGGCTGAAAAAAATAATAAACGGGACATCTATCAGTATGTCTATGAGTGAATCGACAAAAATCTGGTTAAAATCCGCATGTTCAAAAAGCGCATACTTAAAATTCCGAAGGCCAATATATGCCGCGCTGTAACCTCCCGATCCCGCGATATCGATTTTGCTTAATGAAAACTTTATGGAAAGAAAAATACTGCTGACGTAATACACTAAAAATCCGACAAGCCACGGTGCAATAAACAATAGCCCCGAAATTGCCTTTTTCTGCCTTAATGTCAGTTTTTTAATTTTCATTTTCAAACCCCCTCAAGCGCGTAACCTTTTGCCGGTATCGTTACGCTCCCGATGTTCCTTGGCGTGCTGCTCTTATTTATATAGATGACACAGCCGTTGTCATAAACTATTTTTCTGACTCCGCCGTCCAAAAGAAAATGTCCGGATATAGTGCTTCCCGCAACATGTTTTAAGACTTCATTCACCTCATGATATATATCTGCCGCGTCCTGAAGCCATGTTTCATAATGGGTCGAGTAGAAAATATTAAGGCCTGTATATTTAATTTCACTCGAATCGCGGTATGAAAGAGTAAAGCGGGGAGCGGCGCCGTACTCGAGCAGTTTTAACAAAATGTCCTGTCTGTCATAGGTTCCGCTTAAATTTATGGGTTTTGAGGTATAATTGATACAGCCGTGAATAACCATCTGATAAAACGGTATTTCCTCGTCTACGATATGGTAAGGATTATGTCCGTCCGGGATCCCGGCAATATCGGAAGCGTATGCCCAGGTATACGCATTGCCGCCGTTTATCATCAAATGTTCGCAGTTCGCATCAAGCTTTTCGAGCTGGCGCATGATTACCTGTTTCGCTTCCTGTCTGTTTATGATATTCGTTCTGTGCTTATCCGATGTAATTATGTCCCCGAGATCCCTGAGCGACAGATTATCAATATTGACCTTTTCAAACGCGTTAAGAAACTTGTCGATATGCCGCACGAGAAATTTTGGTGAAATCACATCGTGGAGCACTTCGTAATAGCCCATGCCGCTCGTTCTTAATGTAGCGGGGTTCGTTCGCCCGTGCACAACGACAAAACCGGAATAATACCGGGCGCTCTCGAGTCTCCAGTTAAAGTTGTCCGATTCAAACGATATGCTCTGGAAAGCAACATCGCCGTAAAGCCGTCCGCCGGATTCCGATAATAATTCATTCAGCTTTTCCAACCCTTTCCTGCCGCCGAGAACGCGATCTATTTTAATATTTTTCGCAGCGTCATGATAATATCCGCCGTTGAACCAGCCCAAATAATTTACTCTTATGTTATTGATATTGTTTTTCTGAAATTCTTTTACGATAAGCTGCGCTTCATCAAACCCTGTCATTTGATATATGCCCATATACGGCACTCCGAGAAAGCTTTCACGGCGTTTTACACCGCCCAAAACGTCAAGGTAAAAAGGTATCGAGCCGGAATCTTTTCCAGGGGAAAGGATGCCGTCGTCAATCAGTTTATTTCTGTAATAATTTGCCATCCCGGAATAGCTTGCATCCTTTTGTTCGAGGAAATAATAGTTTATTTTCAGATCCAGTTCGTATATGTTCTTTTCAAGCGTCGGAACATCTGCCGATATGCCCTCGACGCCGAACATCGACACCTTTTCGGATCCTCTGAGCGTAAAGTATGGATATACATTGTTGTAGCTGTTCAAATTGCCTGAAACATTTGCAATTATGTTGGCTAACGTGTCCCCGCCCGTTATTTCGCAAAATACCGCACTGTTTTCCTTTTTAATGCCGAACACAGGCAGTCTTGCTTTTACTGTTTCTTCCACAACAGTTAAAGATCGGGCCGTTTCATCGGGACCATATATATACTGGTTATATCTTTCAGTTTTCTTGCCGTTGTTGAAGTAAATTAAAGAACCCGAACCATTTGGAACGAGAATATATCCTTCTTCATCGATGCCGCCCGCTCCGAAAAAGCTGAGCAGGGAAATGCCGAAGATTTTTCCGCTGCCCGTTTCAATAATTTCCGCGGCAGGTATCGTTACCTCAAGCCGGTCGCCTGCAAGCCGGTATTCCAGGGGGATTGTAAAGGTGGTTCGCTCCTGGACCTCACCGCCCGCGGCCAAAGCGGCGTCATAATCGAAATCTTCCGTCGTATATCCGGCCTGTTCAAACAATTTGTTCATCTTCTGCAATCCGACCTTGCTGACGATAATACCGGATGTAAGCTCCAAAAAGCCGGGATGATCCTTCGATTCCATGTAATTGCTCCGGATTGACCTCGCGTCTTTCTCATCGAGCTTTGAAAGAACCATCTGTTCAAGGCGTTCTATTTGAATAATGGGAGGGACAATGCCTGTAGGGCTCGTTAAGTCGCCCAGGAAGTAAATATAGCGTATTCCGTTTTCCAGTTTTTCAATTTCATACTGTCCTCTTTCTACGCTGAAATCATAATTATACATAGTCGCTTCGGTCATTGTTTTGTCGTAGTAACTGACCATGAACTGAGAGTTCAGGGCTATCCTGTTTCTTCCCGAAGCGATTGCATCCTTATCCCGGTCAGGAGGATTCGACCACGTAATTACACCCGATCTCTTGTCATAAACGGCTATCTCCGTGGTTTTTGTGTTGGTATAGAGTTTAAGGATATCATTCTCGGCGGCAAGCACCATTTTCGGTATTGATTTTTCGCTGTCTTCCAGCGGCGTAAATGCGCTTCCGCTTTCATACGCGTATTCGGCAAGGCATTCGGCATATTCATTGTAAAAATAGTAATTTATGCACAAATAGGCGGCATAGGCTGCCAGGCCGAATACTGCTGCCAAAGTGATTATTAATCGTACTCCCGGTTTTTTTCTCACAATGCCGCTCCTTTCCTACACTCTCATTATCAATTCGGTGTACAGACTTTCGAGGAACAAATATACCTGGTTTACAAGATAAAACAGCAGCAGGACAACAAATATAATAAGTATTACCGATACAAACGTTAAAAACAGCGTAATAAGAGTTTTTCCGAAACTGAAACCATGTACTGTCATAATCCCCACCAAAAGAAGGAAAACAAACAGTATTATGGAAACACCGTTAATGAGGTAATACAAGTTCTCCTCATCTGCTGCGATAAACCATGAGAGAATTGTCGTCGGGATAAATGTCAGGGCCATAGGCAGCATTGAGTATCCGGCAACCGTGATTATATCCCTGAACCTTCCCTCACCTTCCATAAGGCATGTAATTGACCAGTTTGCCGCAGAAAACAGGAGTACGGCAAGCATGACGCTGAAAATCTCCGCGATGCTGTTCACTGTTCTCGGGTTAATGCGGTTTACGACAAATCCCGCATACCTTCTCGTTATTGAGAAGGACAAACCGAACAGAAATACTATCATTAATGCGACGGTCACGCTTCCCTTGTTTCTGTGCCTTATTTCATAAAAACCGTCAAAAGGGTGGGATATTACATAAAACGGATATAACAGCTTTTCCTTATTTAACAATGCCGTTTTCTCCTTTCTTCCCGGATTTTTTTATGATGTTCCGAATTGAAAAAACAGCGGCAAGAACAAGGACAGCGGTTAACATATAGCCGAGATTATCCCTCAGAATATCGTCCCTGTACCGCTTGTATGCAATCGAATAATACTCGCGGTCCATTGCGAGCTTGAAATATTCCATAGCTTTTTTGTTTTCGCCCGATGCAAGGTACGATTTGCCAATACCCGCATAGGCAAGCTCGAAGTTTGAGTCCAGTTTCAAAACCTGTTCCCATAATTCCACGGCGGCCGCCTCGTTTCCGTCATATCTGAGGGCGACTGCTTTATTAATCAGTTCTCCATACCTCGTTGCGGAGAATGTCATAATTTCACCGCGGTGAGCGTCCAATACAAGGATTTTGTCATCCTTGACCTCTACCGCCGCAGGGTTCCTGAAGGTCCCTTTCTGGCTTCCTTTTCCTCCGAATATGTAAAGAAGGTTGCTTTCGTGATCATATGTAAAAATCCGGCCCCGGTTCATATCGAGAACCGAATAGATTCCGCTGCCGCGGTAAACAATATCGACAATCCTTGACGGGCCGGAGTAATCACTGCCGATGCGCCAGTATATATCTCCGCTGAGATAACCGTCTTTTTTCTTTTTAACTACGTCCTCTCCCTTTGGGTTAAGCCTTCTGACAGACTGTTCGCCTTTCGGATCAATATTCGTTGCGTAGACAAACCCGTCGGGATCAATATCGAGATTTGTAAACTCGGTAGGGATGAATTGTATCTGCCTCTTCCTCTGCGCCTTTGTGGAAAGGCGTCTCCATATTTTTTCGTAAATGGTGATGTTAACTTTTATTGTTCCGATAAAACCTGTAAAGTTCGTATTAGAGTCGAAAGCCATGATGCCCTGGAACATGTTTTTTGAAACCGCATAGACTCTGTCCGCGTAATCAATTACAATTTTCAGCGGCGCAAATATGAAATCGTCATCGAGCACCTCGGAAGTTGGGTTCTGTATAATTTTCATAAGACTGCCGTCCTGCGTAAGAGCGACAATACGCAAATTACCCGTGTCTGCGACATACAGCTCGTTTTTATCCGTTACAAAAAGGCCGGAAGGCATTTGAAAAGAATCCGGCTTGCCGTTATTATCAAAGGTTTCAATAATTTCAGCAACATTCATCGTATCATCCAATATGACTATGCGGTTGTTTTCCGTATCAGCGACATATATTTTCCCGTCATGCGCGACAAATATATCCTGAGGGTTCTTAAACGGGCCGATATTCAAATCATCTCCCGAATAGCTCTTATCGGGTATGTATGCCGCAGGGGTATAGTACACATCCTGCCAGTAATCATAATTATAGGTATGGTAAGGAACATTCGATAAAGCGGATGCAGCGGGGCCAAAGCAAATGACTGTTATAATTATTATTCCTGTTATGAGCCGCTTCACACGTTTCATTGTTTCCTCCTATTCCTTCAATCCGGATGTGGCCATCGTTTCAATGATGTTGCTCTGGCACAGTATGAAAAAGGTAATCGGAATGGCCGCAATAATCAAAGTTACGACTGCCGCCGCCCCCTGCCTTGCCGGACCGCTGTTTACAATCTGCTGCAGTGAAAACTGCAGCGGCTTCAACTGTTCGTCACGAAGAAATGTACTTCCGGTATTGCCCCACATTTGCTGAAATTGCAGCACTGCGAGCGTAAGCCAGGCAGGTTTTACGTTTGGCATTACAATCGACCAGTATATCTGAAACTCTCTCGCGCCGTCCAAAACAGCCGATTCAAGAAGGGAATCGGGAATCTGCTCCATAAACTGTTTCATAAGATATAAGCCGAGACCGAATGCGGACGCGGGGAGTATCAGGGCAAGATATGTATTGTTAATTCCGAGTTTTGAAATAATGAGGTAATTCGGTATTTGTGTTACCTGCCAGTGGAACATGAGCGACAGCACGACAACACTGAAAAGAAGCTTAGCTCCCGGGAAATCGCGTTTTGCCAGCGGATATGCGGCCAGCGAAGCAAGCATCACATGCCCGATTGTGCCACCGCCGACAATTATTACGGTATTTAAAATATATCTTGACAGAGGCACCCACGAATTTGACATCAATACGGCCAAATCAGAAAAATTATCGAAGCTCGGGTTTCTCGGAAACAAAAGCGGCGGATATCTGAACAGCTCATCAAGCGGTTTAAAGGCATTGCTCACGATCAGCACAAGAGGCGCCGCCATAAACAGGCCGCATATTCCCATGAAAATAAACAGCGTCATGTTCCCGGCCAAAGACCGGTTGACTTTTCTTGTTCTTTTTATTCTGAAATACCTTTTAATATTTTTTTTCATTATGTGCCCACCTTTTTCAGAGCCCTTTGAGCCAGTTTGTTTGTTCCGATCATAAGCAGGAATAAAATAGTTGCAATGGCCGACGAATAGCCCATTTCATACCGGATAGACCCTAAATCGATCAAATGCGTGACAATTGTAGCGCCTGCGTAATTTACGCTTGGATTTCCCGCAAGATTGATTGATACGTCGGATATCGCGAAAGACTGCGTGATCTGCATGACCGCTCCGAACATAAGCTGGGGTTTCATGCAAGGCAGCGTAATATACCACAGCTCCTGCCACCGGTTTTTTATCCCGTCGACAGCGCCTGACTCATACAGCGTTTTGTCGATTGTCTGAAGCCCGGCAATAAAGGTAAGAAATCCTGTTCCGAGGCTTAACCACAACTGAACGATAATAAGGAAAAACAGGACATAAGTTTCCGTTTTCAGCCATATTTTTGCTGAGTCGATTATGTTCAGTTCCAGCAGCAGGCCATTCAGCAGTCCGTACCGGTCCCCTTTTAAAATAAGGTTCCAAATCAGATAAGCATTGCCCGAAATGGACGGCGCATAAAAAACCAGCGTCAGGAAAGCTCTTATGCCAGGCCTGAATTCATTGATAATCCATGCAAACAAAAGGCACATCAGGTAGCTTATCGGACCCGTGACAACGGCAAGTACGAGTGTATTCCGTACTGCTATTTTAAATATGTCGTCATTGACAAAAAGCCGGATATAGTTGGGCCATCCCGTGAAAACCGGGGGTTCAAGCACATTGAAGGTCGAGAAGCTGAGAACCATTGCCGTTATAACAGGAAGAATCGTAAAGAGAAAAAACAGTGTAAAATACGGCGCTATCATAAAATAAAGCTCCCGGTTCTTTCGAATCCTGTATTTCAAAGACCATTCATTTTTTTTATTCGCATTTGCCGTTACTTTACTCATAAGACACACCGCTATTCTTCTGCGACAGGCAGACCGAATTCCTTTCTCTTGAATGTGATTTCTTCATTTATGTATCTTACATACTCCGTTAGCGCTTCCCTGGGCTGCATTTGCTGTTTCCTCTGATCGGTCTCTGATATGACTACCCTGTAAAATGCGTTATTCACATTGCGCCATGAAAAATAACCGCCGGGAACCTGCGGAATTCCCTTAATCCATTCAAACTGGCTCATTAATGTATTGAAATCGCGCGCAGGCCATGGGAGTTTATTGAAGGCTTCGATATTCGCTGCCGGATAGCGGGCTGAAGGGCCCAAAACAGCCTCCATCTCAATCCCGTACTGCGACTGCGTGTCGGTTGAGACCCACCATTTCAGAAATTCCCAAGAAGCGTTCCTGTTTTTCGTCTGGCTCATTATAACTGCGGCGGTTCCGGTGCTTGACACCGAATGATCCACGGCGCCGTCATCACGCAACGTTCCGGGAACCATCGCAAATCCCCATAAGCCTTTAATATCCGGAGCAGATACCTGGAGCTGGTTGTACAGCGTAAAATCGGCAATGACAATCGGGGCTTCTCCCGTGCGGAAGCGCTGATCCACGGGCGCTTCTCTTTCGAGCTTATAATCGGTATAATACTCGCAGTATTCCTTAAAGGCGCGGATGGCAATATCACTGTCAAGGGCTGACCGTGCAGCGTCTTTGTTATAATATTCTCCTCCGTATTGATAAAGAAACATCGCGAAAACTTGTTCCGTAGTCGGAAGCATCCCGAGATCCATCTGGTTTTTCGCCAGAACCGAAAAAGCGGCCTTCATTTCATCCCATGTAACTGGTATTTCCAGGCCAAGTTCATCGAGAATATCTTTTCTGTAAAACATCATAAGGCATGTTTCGGTTTCGGGAAGCGCAAAAGTATGCCCGCCAAATTCGTACGGGATGAGCGCGCTTTTTCTGAATGCCGCTTTTACCTGCGGAAGATCGCTGAATTCCGAAAGATCCACGACGGCGCTGCGCATACCGTAATTCATAGGCAAATCATTCGCAACCTGGATTGCGACATCCGGCCCCTGTCCCGCCAGTGTAGCCTGAAGCAGCATTGACATGTCGACAAGCTGAAGGTTTACATTAATACCTGTCTCGGGCGTAAACCTTTCATCGATAAGCGCCTTTACGACATTTGCCTGATCCCTGCCCGAACCAACCAGCACGGCATTGCTTGCCTGATCGCGCGAGGGCCCGATCCAGACCGTAATGGTATCCGCGAAATCCCTGTCAGCAATATTGCCGATGGCGTTATAGTCTATTACAAATGAATAATACAGCGTTTTTATTGTATGGATTATTCTGATCAGCAGCGAATCATTTGTTTTCGGTATATTGACGTTCGGTGAGTGAATATAAATTGTATCAAGGGCAAGCGGCTGATCCATCACCGATGTAATCCAATTGCCCAATGCGCTCATATCAACCTTGAATGCCGGAAGTATAACCGGAAAACGCTCAACATCCTTTATTAGGTAATTCAACTGCCGGATCATTGTGTTAAGCGCCGCCTCACGATCGCTTCCCGTCCCCGCGGCATTTCGGAGCTTTGCGACAGCACTCTCAAGTTTTTCTTTTATAGGAATCAATTCATCGACCAGGCCGGGTATATTTTTTTCAATATGATAATCCCGGTATTTATCGGGCTGGACACCGGTAATACGTATTATCTTGCGGTAAACGGAATTAATGCTCAGAACGGCATCCTGTACATCATTAATAATTTCGGCAAAATTTCCGAGAACAACCTCCATTCTCAGCGTATGTTTCCCTTCCTCGAGATAGAACCGGTACCTGTCTCCCTTTGAATCCTGCAGCGTCGCCAGGCGCCATCGGCTTTTATACGGAAAACCGTACGCGCTCATTTCCTTAAAAGGAACTTCGCCGTCAATCATAATTTTTCTTGAAGTGTAAATTCCTCTTACAAAGTTTTGTCTCTGATGAAATGTTATGTAATAGTAGCCGCTTTTTTCGATATAAAAATCCCATTCAAGCCACTGGCCGATTATACGCCAGTTATTATTGCTTCCAATCGTGTTGTTTTTAAGTTCCTTCGCGCTGTAAGGGAAGACGGCGGGAGACGATTTATCCTGTGAAGGATAAAGCATTTGTGAAGATTTTCTGTCGGCTTTTTCAGCATGTATTGTAATTAATTGATTTTCAGTATCTGCGGCGCCCATCGAATCATACCCGGCTTTTACTTCGCGGTACTCTTTTATTTGTTTGGGATTGTCAAGGAAAATACGCCTGATGATCATAGGCTCTCTTATCGAATAAAGGGTTATCGTATGTACTCCTTTATCCAAATAGACACAAAGCTTTTCGCTTTCATAACCCTCACTGTCGTGGAAATAACTCCTAATCCACATTGGAGCTTCAATTTGCCGCGGTTTCAAGTCGTTTCCGCGGTTGTCCGTTTTCCATTCATTTTCCGCGTTTACCCAAACCCTTGAAAATTCCACAAGGCCAAGCTGACTGTACGGCAAGTCTCCGTCGATAAAAACAGAGCGCTGGATGGAAGCATTTTTCCCCTCAACCGGATAGTATAGAACAGAAAGACTATACAGGCCTTCCTGCCGAATGTTTACTTCATATTCGATAAATCCCTGTTCGCCGGTATAAACCGAAACACCTTCCATACCCTCGAAATCGGTATATTTTTTTACATTCATTCCATAAGCCCGAACATACTGTTCTGCTTCTATCACATATTCGGTATCCGGTTTTGGTTTTTCACC
>DATCLI010000180.1:0-2972 GCA_036563955.1 Clostridia bacterium
CCCGATGACAATGAAATACAGCCAGTTTAAGCATGAACTGGATTCGGGAAACATTAAAAGCATTCAGGTTCAGGGCCTGGATGCCCAGGTTGTTCTAAAAAATCCTTCCGGTGAATTCAGAGAAAATGTAACATACAGGACAAGTTTTTTGTCGACCGAACATATTACGCATTTAATTGACGAAGCGATAGAAGAAGGCCGCCTGACCGATGTGAATTTCCCGCCTGAAGCGAAGGCTCCGTGGTGGCTTACAATACTTCCGACTCTTGTTGTTGTAGTGCTGTTTATTCTTTTCTGGGTTTTCTTTATACAGCAGTCACAGGGAGGCGGAGGAAGCCGTGTGATGTCATTCGGTAAAAGCAGGGCGAGAATGGCATCGGAAGAAAAAATAAAGGTAAGATTTGATGATGTCGCGGGAGCCGATGAAGAAAAAGAAGACCTTATGGAAATTGTCGAGTTTCTTAAGGAACCGCGCAAATTTGTTGAACTTGGCGCAAGGATACCAAAAGGTGTTCTTTTGGTAGGCCCTCCGGGCACCGGGAAAACCCTTCTTGCAAAAGCTGTTTCAGGAGAAGCCGGGGTTCCGTTTTTCTCGATAAGCGGTTCGGATTTTGTGGAAATGTTTGTCGGTGTCGGAGCTTCGCGCGTCCGTGATTTATTCGAACAGGCCAAGAAGAACGCGCCGTGTATTGTGTTTATAGATGAGATTGACGCGGTCGGCCGTCACAGAGGTGCAGGCCTTGGAGGAGGGCATGACGAAAGAGAGCAGACACTCAACCAGCTGTTGGTTGAAATGGATGGTTTCGGCGTAAATGAAGGTGTCATAATCCTTGCGGCGACAAACCGTCCGGACATTCTCGACCCTGCGCTTTTAAGACCGGGACGTTTTGACAGGCGGGTGGTTGTAGGCCTTCCGGATATTAAAGGACGTGAAGAAATACTTAAAGTTCATTCGCGCGGAAAACCCCTGGGCAAAGATGTTGATTTAAAAGACCTGGCTAAGAGTACTCCGGGGTTTACGGGGGCTGATCTTGAAAACCTGCTTAATGAATCAGCACTGCTTGCTGCCAGAAAATCTAAAAAAGAGATTACAATGAATGAAATAAAAGAAGCTACGTTTAAAGTTGTTGTCGGTCCTGAAAAGAAAAGCCGCGTAATGAGCGAAAAAGAGAAGAAGCTTACGGCTTACCATGAGGCAGGGCACGCCATAGCTGTAAAAATTGCTTCGACAACGAACAAGGTTGACAGAGTATCGATAATACCGTCAGGACGTGCAGGAGGTTATACCGCGCATAAGCCGGAAGAAGACTTGTCATACCGTACAAAGTCACAGCTGATGGAAGAAATTATTATCGCCCTTGCCGGCCGGGCTGCGGAAGAACTCGTCCTTGGGGAAGTAAGCACCGGTGCTTACAGTGATCTGAAACAGGCAAACAATATTGCCAGGAATATGATTACAAAATACGGCATGAGTGAAGACCTGGAAAATATGTTTTTTGGCGATGAAAATGATGAAATATTTCTCGGGAAAAGCTATGGTCACTTGAGAAACTTCAGTGAAAAAATGTCGGCGAAGATTGATGCGGAAGTAAAGAAAATTATAGATGAAGCCTATAGTTCAATCAAGACAATACTGAACGAAAACATGCAGCGGCTCCACGATGTCGCCCAGGCGCTGCTGGAGAAAGAACGGCTTGAAGGCTACGAGTTTGAAAAGATATTCAATGAAGGTTATGTTCCTGAAAAGCTCGAAACGGAAAAGAAAAAGGAAACAGCAGACAGTGAAAACGAGCCGGAAGCAAAAATAAAAAAGAGAACAAGAAGCAAGCCGAAACAGGATCAGAAAGCCGAACAGGATAACAGCGAAAATAAGGAAAACGCGGATAACGAAAAACAATAAAAATAAACTTTTAAAGACCAATAGGTTTATCCAATATATTTAAAAGCACAGGCTTTGGTTTCCTGTGCTTTTTTGTTTTTCAGCGGATAAGCCTTAATATATTAGTGGCAGCCTTTAATGGCTGAATTCTATCCATATGAATGAATATAAATATATAATAAATGTACTTGATAGAAAAAGCCTGCTGTGGTAAAATAAACCCAAATATCCAGCCTCGTTGATATAGAGCCGGTAGTCTTACTCTGCCTAACTGCCTGCCTGTGCGGTCTGGAGCATTGAAATCTCCAGTCAATATCTTATGCCGCCTTAAGGAGTTTGGGTTGGAACAGTATGGAGGCGCATATGGAAGAGGTGAAAATTCTTCGTCATGTTCGGGCGCCTTACAAAAAAAGTATGATCTATACGCGCCTGGGCTATATGAAAACAAGAACGTTCATTGAAAAGGAACAGGCAAAGCAGGTGGACAGATGGATTACGGAAGCCGAAATGTTTTGCGATATAACTGTTATTTACAGATTCATCGGCGTTGAGAGTGTTAGTGCCGACAGTGTGAGGCTTTCAGGCGGAATAACCTTTAACAGCGGCGCATTGGCGGCATTTTTGCAGGATTCGCGAGAGGTTGCATTAATGGCATCTGCTGTGGGCATTGCTGTCGATAACGAAATTAATCGCCTTCAGAATTCGGGTGAGATGGCCAAAGCTCTTGTCTATGATGCGGCTGCATCGGTAATCGCAGACGCGGGGCTTGATTGGCTTATGGCATATTTGAGGCGCATGCTTATGCAAAGGGGCAAAATACTTGCAAACAACCGTTTCAGCCCCGGATTCGCGGACCTTGATCTTTCTAATCAATCAATATTTTACGACTTGCTGGAGTTAAGCAAACTGGGAATACAAATCACGCCGAAATATATACTGATTCCGAGAAAATCGGTGACGGCAGCAGCAGGTATAAGCGCTCCATGTAACGGGAATCAAACAGAAAATGGAGGAGATTTAAATGACAAAGAAGAAATTTAGAGAATGGGCACTTGAGCAAATACGAGTTTTAGACGGCGCTACAGGTACGCAG
>DATCLI010000181.1:0-3103 GCA_036563955.1 Clostridia bacterium
GTACAGGTTCATTCAGGCCAATGATTATCGGTCAGACCATCTGGAAGGAAACAGGTTTCGGAACGATTATATACCTGGCGGCACTTGCGGGAATTGATCCACAGTTATATGAAGCAGCTATCATAGATGGCGCCAACCGGTTCAGACAGCTGTGGCATATAACACTACCATGTATCCGGAGCACTGTTGTTATATTGCTGATATTAAGAATGGGACACATTCTCGACAATGGGTTTGATCAGATATTCCTGATGAGTAATTCGCTGAATCGAAGCGTATCGGAGGTTTTCGATGTTTACGTTTATACAATAGGCATTACGAGGGGTGCGTTCAGCTATTCAACGGCAGTGGGCCTGTTTAAATCGCTGATTGGAATTGTATTAATCTACTCCTCCAACAAACTGGCCAAAAAAGCCGGAGAATCAGGGATATTTTAAAAAACAACAAAAAAATAAGAGGTGTTATCTAATGCATACAAAAAGATCGTGGGGCTCAATAGTTTTTGATGGGTTTAATACTTTTATACTCGGAGTATTCGCATGTTTAACAATACTTCCGTTTTTGTATGTTATTGCCTGCTCTTTTGCGCCTGAAAAGGAAATACTGAGCAAGCCATTCTTTCTGATACCATCCCAGTTCCAACTGAAAGCATATAAGTATATATTCTCATCGGTTACACTACCGAAGGCATTTCTAGTCTCGCTGTTTATCACTGCCGCGGGTTCAATTACGGCTATGTTTTTTACGCTTACGATGGCCTATCCGCTTTCGAAGAAAAATCTTGTGGGAAGGAGTTTCCTTCTTGGGATGGTTACTTTCACGCTGGTTTTTGGCGGCGGTATGATCCCGGGTTTTCTTGTTATCAAAAGCCTTGGCTTTATCAATAAATATTGGGCGTTGATTCTTCCAGGCGCCTTAAGCACATGGAATTTGCTTGTGGTTAAGAACTTTTTCCAGGAGCTTCCGCAGGAACTCGAGGATTCGGCAAGGGTTGACGGCTGCAGTGCGCTGGGAACATTTTTGCTGATAGTTCTTCCGTTATCAATGCCGGTTATTGCCACATTTACACTCTTTTATGCGGTAGGATACTGGAATGATTACAGAAGTTCACTTTTATATATAACGAACAATAAAATGTGGCCGCTGCAGTTAGTATTAAGACAGATAATACTTATGGCCGCAGGAAATATCGATGGCGCCACCTTTGACGAAGCATATGTTCAGCCTCCGCTGGAGGGTGTCAAGAACGCGGTTATTGTGTTCGGAACCGTGCCTATTCTTCTGGTTTATCCATTTTTACAGAAGCATTTTGTTAAGGGTATTATGATTGGCGCCATTAAAGGATAAACGACGGGGTTAACCGTGTTAGCTCTCTGTTTTGGTAATAGGTAAAGCAATGCTTTGCTTAATACAATAAGAAAATAAGAAAGGATTGAAAAAAATGAAAAAACTATGTCTACTGGGTGTACTTCTGACAATTGTTGTTTTATTGGCTGCCTGTGCAATCCCAGGAACCGGTGAAAAAACCATACCGGAGCAAACAGGTACAACACAGCCTGATTCCAAAACTGCGCCGCAAGAAGCCGGACCTAAAAAAATCAGTATCCTGGCAATTACCTTTACCGGTACCCCTATCGCGGATGACGAACCGTCTGTTTTAGCATTGGAGGAGTATACAGGATACGATATTAGCCTTGAATTTCTCTTAAACTCCAGCTACGAAGATCAACTGAATACAAGAATGGCGGCAGGGAATCTTCCCGCACTGGTAGCTATAACAGGGAAAACCCCCAGCGTTATTAGCTACTGTCAAGCCGGAGCTTTCTGGGATATCACCGATTACTACAAAAACTATCCCAATCTTGCCTTGGCGAATGAGATTGTAATGAATAATATTTCAATAAACGGCAGGATTTATGGAATATACAGGGCAAGACCCTTAGGAAGAAACGGAATCTCCTATAGGAAAGACTGGCTTGAAAATGTCGGACTTGAAGAGCCTAAGACGATGGATGATCTATATAATGTGCTGAAAGCTTTTACTACCGGGGATCCTGATCAAAACGGCGAGATAGACACCTATGGCATGACCTGGTGTAAATTCTTCGGACCTCTTGATCAAATTGCCGTTGCTTTTGGTGCACCAAACAAATGGGGTGAAAAAGACGGCAAGTTTTATCCTTATTTTGACACACCCGAGTATATGGAATCAATTAAATACATAAAGAAGCTTTATGATGAAGGTCTGATTAACAGGGATTACGCAGCGATGGAGACCTCCGACTGGACCAAGGATTTTCAGAACAGCAAATCCGGTGTTCATATTGACGTAACCGACCAGGCATGGCGTTTCCAAAAAGCCTTTATCGATCAGATGCAGATGCCTGAGGATATTGTCTGGGTTATGGGAATGCCCGCAGGCCCCCATGGAAAATACGCACTACCGACATCAGGCCATGCCGGTTTTGTAGCCATCAGCAAAAACGGCGCCCCGAAAGAGGAAGACATGAAGAGTGCCCTGAATTTCCTTGACCTATGCAATACTAAGGAAGGTCAGAACATACTGAACTGGGGTGTTGAAGGGGTTCATTACGATTTGAATGAAAAAGGCGAAGCAACCGGAAGAACCTTTGCAGTGAACCCTCGAGACGGTTTCAATCAGTTTATGATGAATGTTGTTGATGGGCTTCTTATTCCGCAGGAAATGAAACCAGTACAGGTACGTCACACTGAGGTTCAGATCGAAAATATTCCGTACTGCGTCGGCAACCCTGCAGAGCCCCTTACTTCTGCTGCATACGGTGAAAAAGGCGCTCAGCTTGATCAGATGATAACCGATGCAAGGAATCAGTTTATAGCAGGTCAGATTGATGAAGCAGGATTCAAGGCGGTTGTTGCAAACTGGTATGCCCAGGGAGGACAGCAGATTTGTGATGAATACGCTGCCGATTACCAGGCTTCAAAATAATTAAACTTTATTGAAAAAGTGCTCCGGAAGTTATCGGGTACGAATAACCGCCGGAGCATTCACTTCTCTTCCGCTTCCAGCATTTTGCGATGTTATATACTTTATGGCATTTGCGATGTTATATACTTTTAGCAT
>DATCLI010000182.1:0-3055 GCA_036563955.1 Clostridia bacterium
ATATTGAAGTGTATTTTATTTTTATGGTTACTAACATGAGAGAGAATGAAAAAAGAACGTAAGGCATCAGAGATTTTTGAAACACATGACAGTCAAATAAAATCAAAGGACGTTTTGTTCGGCTTGTTCCGATGTCGAACAAAACGTCCCCTTCGCTGACTTTATTTTATTTTTAATTCATTTCTTCTATTGCCATGCCCGCCGGGAGTTCAAATACAGAATCGTCAATCGGGCCGTCTATTATGACGTAATTATATTCAATTACAGCTTTCGGAGTACCCTGTACATACATATATTCTTCGCGCAGCTTCAGCCCTGTTTCTTCGGAAACCCATATCCTGGCTACTACTTCTCCTTCTTCTTCCGCCGCAATTACAGTGCATATTTTTCCGTTCAATGTTTCAGTGCCCGCCGGTTTCAAATCTTCGGGGAAAAACCATGTTCTGATATCGGTAGGCTTTGTTAAAACCTCCGGATTATTCGGATCGTAATTCCCGTGGTAAGCTGTGCTTTCTCCAACTGAATATGTATAGTATTCCCCTTTTGCCATATCATAAATATATACAATGGTACCGCCTGTACTGACCGGCTCCTCCTTTTTCGCCATATTCCCCTTCATCCACGCCTTGCCTTCATTATATTTCTGGCCATCTACGTATTGTGTCCATTCATAATAAAGCTGGGTAATTTTACTGCTCTTTGCTTCGAGTGCGCTCATTTCCGTTCCGTCGGAAGAAGGCTGCGGGGCAGGCGTCGGAGCTGCAGTCGGCTGCGGTGTAGGGGCCGCAGTCGGTTGCGGGGTTGGGGTCGCAGTTGGCTGAGCCGTTGTTATCTTTATCTCAGGCAGTTTATCGAAGGTTCTCACCGTCATGAGTACGGCTGCCTCACGCGTGGCCATCCCGTATCCCGCCGCTTCCTGCGCAGTTGTTACGGCCTTCGGCATGAAGTTTCCATTGCTGTCTCCCTTTATAATTCCCAGTTTAGACATATACTTCGTTCCTTCAACAGCCCAGTCGGATACATCTTTCTGATCAGGAAAGTCTTTTACGCCGGCAATGCTATAGTCTGCATCCGGAGCAATTGCCTTGATTGCGCGGTAAAGCATTGTCGCACACTGTTCGCGGTTAATCAGCATATTTGGAGAGAAGGCTGTTTTTGATGTACCCGTTGTTATACCCAGTTTGTATGCCTTTAAAACCTGCGGGTTCGTCGTATCGGTAAACGGATTTGGAGACGCGGGTAAAATATCTTCATCGATTGTCTTTTCGCATAACCGTACCGCAAGCTCGGCGAATTCCTCACGCGTGATGGGCTGAGTCATATCCGCTCCGATCAGGATATCCGGGATAAGACCGCTGACATAGGCCGCCTGAAGCTCTCCTTCCGCCCATGAGCTGGCTTTTTGATAAAATGCCTGGATACCGATCTCGACCACATTGGAAAAGGATGAATAGACAAAGGAACCATTGGGCTTTTGAAACACAAAGCGCATCCGGAAATAGTACGTATTTTCTTTAATGTTTACTTCATCCCATCCGCCTTCATCGATGGGGTCAAAATCAATATTATTCCAAAGATCCTGGCTTCCTGTCATTATTTGTGTATCCCCTTTTTCGGATGCCCATTTGTCATTTCCGATTTTCCAGTCTATCTCGTTCCATACTTTCGTTTTTTTGTTCAGTTCCTTGATGCTTTCAGGTATATCGCAGGTAAAGTAGAAATACGGCTGGCCGGTGTCTTCGCGATTTTTCAGCTCGCCCTTCAGCGTTCCCGATTCCTGAAGGCTATCCGGTAATTTGCCCGCTGCGTCTTTTCCGATGGCAGCAACATCGGAATATGGAGAGGTAACAACCCTGTAACCCCATGTATCGGTAGCAGAATCATAGACACTATATTCATACACGTAACGGCAGCGGAAGTAATATGTGTTATTTTGCAAATCAAATTTGTCAACCTGAAGATTTTCGGGAAATACCGGATTTTCAAAGGAATTTTCGACGTCATGGCTAATGGAGCCTATTCCTATAATGGCCCAGGATGCATCATTGGATTCATAATATTCGTACAAACCCGTTTCGTAAATACCATCCAATTTGTTATCAAATTTCCATGGACCGTCATTGACTTTCCAATCAAACTCGCATAAGAAATCCCCTCTTTCGATTATTAACTGCATTATTCTGTCCGAATGAGTCAGCCGAAGCATAAGATCCCCATACTCATTGGTTCGCACAGTAAAGCTTGCCGGTTTTTCAAGATCAGGTATTTCCTCCTCCTGTGCATATGCAGGCAATAACGCGGTCAGCAGCATGCAAATAATGAGAAATACAGCAATCTTTTTGAACATAATAAAACCTCCATTATCAAATACTAAATTCAACATTGATATGAAACATTGATAATTTTCATTATATTTGGTTAAAAACTTTGTGAATAGAATGGATATGTTCAAAAAAAGTTCAAATATTGTGATTTTGGGCACTTATCATTTCGGTAAAGCGGAAAATCCTTATATTTCCGTTATCGTTATTCGTAAAGCCATTTATAGATATAATATGAGTTTCTCACTTTAGTAATGTACTCCTGTGTCTCACGAAAAGCAATCGCAGTCGGGAAATCCTCATCGAGTGTCCCGATACTGTTTGTCATCCATTTTTTAACATTTCCCGCGCCGCCGTTATATGCCGCCAGAGCTTTATCCATATCCTGCTCGAACATGTTAAGCATGGAACGGACGTAAAATGAACCGAACTTTATATTTAATTCAGGATTTAACAGATCCTCTTCCGTTATTGATAATCCCAAACGCGAAGCAATATCTTTTCCGGTAGGAGGCATTATCTGCATAAGCCCTATTGCGCCCGCGCCTGAAACCGCATCATGCCTGAAATGGCTTTCTTCTCTTATTACAGCCCATATAAACTCCGGTTCCAGATCGTACTTTTCCGAGGCTTCATGGACAAGCTCTTCAAACCCTCTTGGATAGGCAAGCTCATAACCTCTCCTTGTAGGTTTTTCATTCAATGATCTTATCCCCCACATGATTGAATTATAG
>DATCLI010000183.1:0-6332 GCA_036563955.1 Clostridia bacterium
CAGCAGCCGCTTTTGGCAGGAAAATAAAATATAAGCCGGAAAAAGAAAGATTCCCGGGCAAAAGCGACATGAATTTCCTTACGGATATTATCTACGAAATATTTGGGATAAACATAGATGATTATATCATAGTTGAAACGGACGGTTTCCGGGAGTTGGTGGACTACTTCGGCGGAGTTGTAATTAATGTCCCGTATTATATGCACTATGAGGATCCTGTTCAAAACCTCTATATACATTTAGAGCCCGGAATTCAGAGACTGGATGGATACAAAGCGGAAGGATTTGTCAGGTTCAGGCAGGGATACACGCGGGATGGACGCTTTGTTCAGTATACGCGCTCAGAAAACACATTCGCGTTTTTAAAAGCTTTTTACGAGCAGCATGTTACCCTTAAAAACCTGTCAAAAGCCGGTAAGGTATACGAAATTGTAAAGCAGCATACCAAAACCAGCGTTAACAGCATCGGTGAGATTTACAAGTATGCGCTTTTAGCCAAAAAAGCCCTTGAAGACAGTTTTGCCATAGAAACAATTGAAATTGAATTCGAAGGAACGAAAAATATCGACGGCGCACATTATGAGCTTATAAAAACAAAATAAAGCAAAAGAAATGGTTCATTCGCTTGTTTTGAATAAAAAGCAAATGAACCACTCCTTTTTTCTGTTAACTACTCTATTGGTTTGTATTGGTAAGTTACCTGGTCACCCATAATCGTAACGAGGATATATTTCGCAACGGCCTTATTGTTGGCTGACAACCCCTCAACATCAAATCCGGCTGTTGAAAAATATCTTACACTCCCTTCAAGTTCAACACTGTTTTCACTGCCTTTGAAGAAAACCCATACATTCCGGAATTTGTTTTTCGCGTAATTACTCAAAATTTCCTTAAAAAGCTCGGCTTCATTTTTGTCAGTGAAGTTCTGCGGAGAACTCTCTATAAACAGGAATACATTCTGCCCTTCAAACGAATCCAATTGTTCCAAAAGCCATTTCCACTGCCCGGACACCGAGAGCCTTATGCCTTTCATTCTCGTATCAAGCTGGATGAATCTCGAACCAAGCATATCGATCGAGTAAAAGCCGGAACCTGTCGCAAGCGTTGGGTTATTAACGATGCCGGTAACATGATGCGGACCCGATCCGACAAATGCCCCGATTTCTATATATTTGTTAATCTTATCAGCCAGAAAATCAGTAAGGTACCGCTCAACATCATTGGATGGCTCCCTGTTTTCACCAAATACCGAGAACCTGTAATTATAGTCGCCCTTCTGATAAGTTACGGCCTGGTTTTTAGGATCGGCAGGCACCGTATCTTTAGGAAGATTGTTAAAGTCCCCTGCTCTATCTGTTTTTACGTTAATCTGCAAATCGTCAAGGTATATATGCCCTTCCTCGTTTATCGGTTTCGGATTTACGACGTACAGCCTTGTAACACGGGCAGGTTTCGGTATATGGGCAACACTGCCCTCTACATACTTCCACCCGGTCCAGCTTATTCCTTCGGCAAACATAACGTAATGCTTTTTGCCGTTTGAATCATACACTTCAGCTCTTAACCAGCTTTGAGTGAACCTTCGGCTGTAGGCCCATAAGCCTATTGTTTCGGTTCCATTGGGGATGCTGATACCATTCTCACCAAGCATTAGGTATGCCGCCTGCGTTTCAGGCGCCTCTTTAAAAACATAATCCAAACGTGCACTCGATAAACCCGTATTTGAATATTCATCACTTATTTCAACATCCCCAGGAACCCAGGAAGGATAAGATAAAAAGCTGATGCTATTATCCTCAAAATTATGTACTACCGTTGTATCCCTCTGCTTTATTTTTGTATCCTGCGTCATTTTTTCGCGTTCAACGGTAATAACGCTTAAATCGTCGAAATATACCGCTCCGACCTCAGTGACCGGATTAACCTGCACAAGATATATGCGTGTCAGCCTTGCCGGCAGAGGCACTCCATTCAATGGTATTTCAACATAACGCCATCCTTTCCAATCGAGTTTTGTAAGATCTCCAAGCCTGTATATATTATTATTTTTGTCCCTTACTTCCATGCGCAGCCAGTTTGAGTTTTCCTGTCCGTTGTAAACCCATATTCCAATGCGAATAGCGTTGTCCGGGAGAGCAATTCCGTTATTCAACAGTTCCGCGTATACGGCCCTGCTGGTTTCCGCTTCTTCAAAAACATATGACAGCTTGCCGGAGTAATTTCCGCTGTGCTTCTGCTCGCTTGAAATAACGTATGAACCGGCAACTGTTGAAGGATACGGTAAAAACGAAGCGTTTTGCTTCTCAAAATTATCAACCTGTATGCTTTGCGTCGGTAAAACCGTAACAGCGCAGTATGCGTTTACATTGCCGATTGACGCTTGAATATATCCATAACCAGGATTTGTCGATACAAAAGTACCGGACGAAAAGAACCCGATATCTCCCGTTGTTTTCCAGGAAATGTCGTCCGGCTCAATAACGGCTTTGTCACCGGCACCGTTTATCCCTATAACAGTGAAATTACTGCGTTCTTTTGATATAAGCTTTAAATTCTGATGATTAAGCGTTAGCTTTGCAACCTCTCCAAATACCTGAACCGGCAGTTCGGCAGAAACATCACCGACAGATGCTATAACTTTTCCCTGCCCGGCGGCAGAAGGCTTTAAAACATTTTCCGAGAAACTGCCTTCCACACCTTCAATTCGCCATGTTACTTCCTCAGGATTAATCATAACAGGGTTAAAATACTGGTCATATCCTTTTACGGTAAAGGCTCTGGTTGTATTAACAAAAATGTTCGTATCCGTTGTTTCAATGTAAAGGCCGGCTAATGGCGAAGGAGGCGCGAGAGAAAAAACACCGATACCGTTTGGGATTCTTCTTTGCACTCCGTCGCTTGGGCTGTTTTGAACAGCAATATCTACGGCGCCCGGTTCTCTTGCCGTCAGTGTTGTAGAACCGCCGCCATCCATGGATAAAGCATTATACGCTCCGATTTCCTGCATGAACAGCGCCAGTTCCTCCATCGTCATTCCGATGCTGTGAGATTGTCTTCCGTCAACTGCCACCATAAAAAGGGTTTTACCATCTTCAGTGCTGCCAACCGCAGTCCGCGGGTGTCTTCCGTTAACTATATGCGAAAAAGATTCGGGAATAACTCCGTCAACTACGAGCATAGCGCCGCCTGTCACGGCCATCTTCAATTCTTTCCAGTCGGGCGTTGTGGTTATGTCGAATATTACCGGATCCCCAACCTTAAAGTTATCAAGGATTTTCTGCTCACTTGCTTTTCTTGTTATAACCACATAGCCGTTTACGGGAATTTCGGTCGACGGCATGCTCTGCCGGATTTCCTTAACTATTCCGTCTTCAACGACCATTTCTATAATATCATGGTAATATCCGTCCTTTGTCCCAATTGACATTGTGCGCCACTTTCTGTCAATAACCGTGAAATCCTCATAATTCCAGAATGGTTCGTTATAGCGGGTCACTTTTATTTGCTCGCCGTTCGGGGCATAAATCGAAATATCGGTTTTCCAGTAGCTGAAAATTGATTTTTTATCCTTATCTATTGCAAATGTTGCCATACTGTCACTGGCACTGTTAAAACTCGCATCGGCTGTCTTAATGTCCTGCGACTGTATCATCGGACCAATCAGATTTTGCGTGCCAGGCTGTTCCGAGGCAAGAAAGAAGCTTCCGTTAATTGCTGCTACCGCTCCCCACTCAAGCATATGATCGGTCATCGACAGCGGCTTTTGTATTGTTTCACTGCTGGACAAAGCATCAATATGTACATAAGGATCATTCAGATCAGCCTTCATAACGTATATTTTCTGCCAGCCAAGCTCTGTAAAGCGGGTTATGGTATCGAGTGTAACCCCCGACGTTATAGTTTTGGTTTCAACTGTTTGATGTATAACATCAATAACCGGCATTGGTTTAGTCCCATTCGCAGCCGGTGTTGGTTGTTCCCCCGCAGGTGTCGGCTGTTCCTCAACCGGTGTTGGCTGCTGTTCAACTGGTGTCGGCTGCTCTTCAGCCGGTTTTAGCAGATTTTCAACCGGCGTTGGCTGCCGTTCAACTGGTGTCGGCTGTTCCACAGCCGGTGTTGGTCCAATCTCTTCCTCAATAACCGGTGTAGGTTCAATTTCTCCTGCCTGAACAGGTATAATCGTACCCAAGATGATTAACAGAGATGATAAAATAGCTAAAACTTTTTTGGTCAGTTTCATGAAGCCATCCTCCGTAAAATTTATCATTGGTATCAGTCAAAAAATAAGACGCTTTTCCCCATAAAAAGTTCCTTTTATTTGAAGCGCATTTTTCCACACTTTGCAAATCTGAGCTGTTTGCGCTGTATGATTATTTTACCATGTAGACTTTGAAATGAGTATATAACAGTATTTAAATTTCGGTTAAAAAAATAACAATAAAAAGACAATATCATTACATATAAATGCTAATAAGTGATTTGGAAATTGAAGGAAAACAAAAATTCATCGGACATTTCTGAGCCTCATTACAGAAAAATCACACCAAGTATTCCTCCTATAAGTGTTAAAGATATCGGATCGAGCTTTGTCAGCTTTGACCCCGCGATTGTCAGCGCAAATATCATTATCGATCCCATATTAAATATTTTACCTAAACCTTGATCTATCAATGACATATCAATTACTGACGTATTTGCGAAAAAAACGACAGCCGAAGCAATCATGCCTACAGTTGCCGGTCTGATTCCCTTGAACGCCGAATTAATAATATTGCTGGACTTAAATTTTACAAATAAGGACGATATAATCATAATCAGTATAAATGACGGAAGCGATACTCCAAATGTTGCAAAAGCGGCGCCGGCAAAACCCGCGGTTTTAAACCCGATATACGTTGCAGCGTTTACAGCAATAGGGCCGGGTGTCATTTGGGATATCGCCACGACATCGGAGAACTCCTGCATCGTAAGCCCAAACCTGTTCAGTTCCTGGTATATCATCGGAAGCATAACATAGCCGCCCCCGTAACTGAATATCCCTATCTTGAAAAATGTCAGGAAAAGAGTTATCAACATATTCACTTACAGGACCTCCTTCTTTTTTCAAATAAGCTATATATAATACCGGAGGCAGCACCGCCAATAATTACCCAAATAGCATGTACATCAAGAAATACCACCAATACAAATGATGCAGCCGCAACGGCTATTCCCCATTTTTCACGTATCGCGGTTTTTGACATTTTTATTGCGGCAAGCAAAATCAGCGCGGATGCTGACGCTCTTATTCCGGTAAAAAACCTGCCGACAATTTCATTATCCCTCAGATTTATAATCAGTGGAGCAATTGCCAGAATAACTATAAAAGAAGGCAGTATCATTCCTAATCCCGCAGAAACGGCTCCCGGAATGCCTGCAACCTTTTTCCCTATATAGATCGCGGAGTTTATTGAAATTACTCCCGGTATCGATTGCGATATCGCAAATATATCGAGGATTTCCTCTTCGGTAAGCCAGTTGTTTTTATCCACAACTTCCTTTTGTATAACAGGAAGTATTGCGTATCCCCCGCCAAAAGTAAAAGCGCCGATTTTAAAGAAAACGGAAAACAGTTTTATAATTTTTTTTCTGTCCATTAAATCACATCCGGCCGATAACACGGAGCCAGCAGCTTCATTCTCACTGACGTTATGAATTCATGAGTGCTTAGCCGTACCCCTTCATATTTCGACAAAACCTATTTTATCAGATACCACTCCTATGTACAAACTTTTTGAACAAAAAAGGCGCTCGGTATACAATGCCGTTCCTGATAATTTAGTGTTCCCGTTTCGGTTTTGTTTTAGAAATGATAAAATAGGGTTAGCTGAACGGAATACATTGAAATTATTAAACAATTTTTTCAGTGGTTTTGTACCGTAATGGAGGAAATATATATTAATGAATTGTAACACCGATAAAACAGTAAATATTGACGGCTGCCAGATACGATACAGAGAGGCCGGAAAAGGACCTTTCCTGTTTCTCGTGCACGGAATCGCAGGTTTTTTGGAAGAATGGGAACCCGCAATGAAAATTCTTTCGGAAAAATTTCACGTCATAGCCCTTGATCTGCCCGGTCATGGTCTGAGCGAAAAGCCGGATATTGCATATTCTATTGATAAAATGACCGAATATTTAAAAAATTTTATATTATCCTTTACTACAGAAAAAATTATCCTTGCGGGACATTCCTTAGGCGGCTCAATTTGCCTGAATCTCGTCATACGCCATCCGAACATCGTTGAACGGCTTATTGTTATAAACAGCGTTTTTGAAAGGATACCATTATT
>DATCLI010000184.1:0-17731 GCA_036563955.1 Clostridia bacterium
GGACAGAAGGCACTCCCTCTAAAACCGAAGTCTGATCTTTACAGCCTTTTTCCTCCCTTTTTATTTTCTCCCACAAATCTAAAACATCATCCGCCGTTTCAGCCCGTTCAAAACCGAAAACATGTTTGTGGCGGTTTACCATTTTCTCGCTGACGGTTTGAATAACATCCTCCATTGAAAACTGTCCGTTTTCTTCAGCTATTCGCGAATGAAAAACTACCTGCAGCAGAACATCCCCCAATTCCTCGCACAATTTCTCCGGGTTTTTCATGTCAATAGCTTCGATAACCTCATATGTTTCCTCAATTAAATATTTTTTAAGGCTTTCATGGTCCTGTTCCCTGTCCCATGGACAGCCCTGCGGGCTTCTTAATATTCTCATTATTTCGAGCAAATCCTCATAAGAGTAAACTTTTTTCTGCATCATTTCAACTCCATTCGTGCATCCCTGTTCACTGCCCAATACGGGCAGTACTTCAGCGGTTTGATTATAAAAGCTTAATTACCGTATCAAATCGGCAGGTCCGGCTATTTTCCGGATACTGCGCGGAACAGCATCCTGTGAATTCCCCCACGGCGCATCCTTGTTTTTGTAATCGAATTTTTGCGTAAACCAGTATACTTCTTCCCTTATTCTGTCCATATGAACGAGCTGCATCGACATTAACGCGATAACAAATTCACTGCGGTTTCTGTTATTCAAATATTTTAAAGAACCTTCCAACAGCCTTCTTACATGCGGAAGGCAAAACCCTTTTTTCGCCATGAACAGGTCCCTGAAATCTGGTTCTTTAAAAAAAAGATATAAAATCACATCAATAAATTTTTCTATGTTCCAATCGATTTTTTCACATATCGTACATGATTTCTCGATATTTGACAGCTTTTCCACCACCGAGTTTATAAATTGCACGGTTTCGCTCTTTTCCTTTTTAAAAGAGCCGGCTATCCGTTCCGTTGGGCTTGACAAAGCTTCTTTTTTTATCAGCGGCAGGCTTTTTTCGGTCATTTCCCTTATTATGCCGTTTTGCTCAATTAAATGCGTATCTATAACCAGCCCTAATGCCAGACGGTTCTTCTGCATATTGTAAAGCTTCGCAAAGTGATGTCTGCAGAAGCCCTTCCGGTTAGTTTCAATTCGGCTGTCCGATTCCATCATCGAAGGGCCCAGAGTATATTCAAGAGCATCGCTCTCAAGCTTCTCTTCAAGAAGGCATATCGGGCACTCGCAGTTCTCGCGGAAAGCTTCGGTGACAGGTATCGTATAAATTCGTTCCTTCAACAGAATCCACCTTTCAAATACATTTTGTTTTCCTGCCGGGATTTTGTCTGTTTGAAAAAATTTACTTTAAATTTTACAGGAATTGAATCATATCTTAATTTGCCCCAAGGCTTAATCTCTTACACATAACTCACAGTTATTGTAATAATATGTCCTGCCAAGGCTCTCCTCAACTATTTCTTCATTAAGGTCCTTAATTTCAATACGCACCTTGGGATGCAGCCTTGTTTTTGCTATAACGGCCCCTTCACCGGGAGTTCTTAAATATTCGATATAATTCCGGCGTTCAAGTTCATAATCCCTTACTTCTTCCCTTATGAACGCATATTCGTCGAGGATTTTGGCATAAGACGCTTTTTGCTCTGGTGTAAGCATCTGCGCACTCGTATACGACTGGATTTCCTGCTTTATTTTCTCCATTCTTTTTCTTGCGGATTCCAATTTCTCAGTAATTTCGTTCAGCTGTTCTTTCATTCTGCCCCTGTCAAAACCTTTTACTTTTATTATCGTTCGTATTTCCGCCCTGTTTCCTATTTCAGGGGATTCAACACGGTAATCCGCCACAATTTTTCCGCCTACAATCCTTCCCCTGCTTCCTTCAATAATTACCTGCTTTGCTGTTATGCTCGCGTTCATCGCATAAAAACCTACATATACCGTTCCTTCACATTCAACGATGACATCCTTAAGATATTTAACATAAAGGTTTTTGCTGCAGCGAACAAAGGCTTTATTCTGCCCTGCAATTCCACCTCTAATATATATGTTCCCATCCCTGCTGTCAATTCTATTTGCCGCTCCGACACCATACTCACCCATTATTTCTATATCCCTGTCGGCTGTAACAGCAAAATTGTCTTCTATCGTTCCTTTCACAGTTAAATAACCATTAAAATCAACATTCCCCGTTTTAAAATCCACATTGCCTTTTATCTCAAGACAATCATATACGCTGATGCTGTCGCCTTTGTAACAGACCGCCCCGCTTTTTCTTGCATACAGCGTTGTTACACCGTCCCTGTACTCTTCCCTTACCGATGTCCTGTCATAAAAAAGAGGAAGCATTTTACCGGGCGCCTGATCGATTTGTTTGCCCGTCACCGCCTTGCCCGGTATACCCGGTGTCGGATCTTTTCTTTCACCGAGCCAGGCCCCTGCTTCCACGTGATGTATAAGATTCAGTTCATAGTGATTTACCTTGTCATTATCGATTATCTGAGGTTTTGGTCCTTCTATCTCATACAGCCGGATAACCGAGTCCCGTCCATTGATCGGCGCAATTCCCTCAGCTATAAGAATCCTCCTGTCGTTTTCAAGTTTTCCGTGCAGCACCTCAGATTTTATACCATATACAACCTGCTTTTCAGCCAAAGCTTTAACAATTTCTTCAATAAGCCGCTTTCTATTTTCCGGCTCGAGTTCCGCTTCCGAAACATTCAAACACAGATAGGCTTTCAGCTGATCAGGTGTAACTTCCACTATTACGCGTTCCTTTTCCTCACCAAATAGAACAGGTTCATCCTGAATTTTTGATAATGCGTCTTTTACTGCAAAAAAACTTGTGATCTTTATTTGTGGGAACTTTTTAATGATTAAACTAAAATCATCAACAGACATTCCGGTGCGAAAACTTTTTAAATAAAAACCTTTTTTATCCTTTGTAATTTCTACAAAACTGTCTTTATACACTGAACCATTCATAACCTTGCCTCATTTTTCAAAATCTTAAGCAGCAGAAGAAATTACCCTGGAAGAAATTCAAATATGCATATATTTAATTCTGTTTCAGCAGTTTCGTTCACTGAAACAAGTCGTTTCAAGCTTGAAAATGTGCCGCCAATGAAGATAAGTATGTTTCTGATATTTATAAAAAAGCAAAATTGATGTAAAAAATTCAGTCAATAAGACAAAAGCTGCTAACGACAGTGAAAATCAAGTAAGTAAGGGTCATCTTTTGTCTTGTTTTTTTCTATAAAAGCATTTTACAATTATCTTTGACAAATTTCAATAGAATTAATATATTTGGCATTTTGCGATGTTATATGCTTTTGGCATTTTGCGATGTTATATGCTTTTGGCATTTTGCGATGTTATATGCTTTGAGTTACGCTGTACAATATATTGCTGGTATGCATTAAAGCTTGTCATTATATATTGTACAGCTGATTTTTATTAAGGTTACATCGCAAAAGCCTTACTTTGAGTTACGCTGTACAATATATTGCTGGTATGCATTATAGCTTGTCATTATATATTGTACAGCTGATTTTTATTAAGGTTACATCGAAAAAACCTTTGAATACGCAATTTTTGGTGTATAATTGTTACTGTGTTCAGACTTTCTTTTTAACTATTGTACAATTATTTTCTTTTTTATAACTATTGTACAATAACGGAAACAAGGAGCAATTAGTTCTTTAAAGCTAATGTGTGTTTTAAATTTTAATATTTAGGAGGAAACCTGTTTGTTTCGAATAATCTCGTCGCAGAACAATAACCTTAAAGTAGAAATAAGCGATTTTAACCCGTATCATACTTTCCTGTGCGGACAGTGTTTCCGCTGGAATGCAGATGAAGACGGCGCCTGGACAGGCATTGTCTCGGATCTCGGCGTAAAGCTTATTTGGGATGGAGAAATATGTACGTTCCTGAATATAAGCGAACAGGAATTTATCAATAACCTGGTATATTATTTCGATTTGGACACCGATTACGGCAAAATTAAAACATATCTTGCAAGCAGGGATGAAAACCTGAAAAAGGCGGTTTCCCACGGATACGGAATACGCCTTCTGAAACAGGACTTCTGGGAAACGCTGGTATCCTTTTTAATATCGCAGAACAATAATATTCCGAGAATCAAAAAGATTATTGAATCGTTATGCTCGCACTTCGGACTACCCGTTAAAGGCGGATTTACTCAAAAAACCTTTCCCGCAGTTTCGGTTTTGGCAAACACGTCATTGGATGATTTAAATATATGCCGCGGAGGTTACCGGTGCCGCTATATTTCAAAAACAGCGGCGATGTTAAATCAGACGCCTTTCGTGATAAGCCGCATACAAAAGCTTCCTCCTGTCGAGGTTAGAAAATTCCTTTTATCTCTTCCCGGAATAGGCGAAAAAGTCGCAGACTGCATACTTTTATACAGCGGACTCGATCGGAGCGCCTTCCCTATTGATCGCTGGGTTAAGCGAGTTATCGAAACGCTTTATTTTAAACGCGAAACCGATGTAAATTCAATCAGGCAATTCGCAAGGGATTATTTCGGTGATTTTGCGGGGATCGCGCAGCAATATCTTTTTTACTATGCCAGGGAGCGAAGAATCGGTATTTAGTCCTTCTTACGCGTATTTAGCCCGATGCCTTTTGTCAGCTATACGGCTGAGCACAAGCATAACGGCTAAGGATAATAATACTGTAAAAATAACATAGATCCACGGGTCATCAAACGCGGTCATGAAAACCCGGATATATGCGCCGGTTAGCAAAGTTACCATACACATGACCAGGAACGATTTAAACGTATCCTTAAGCCCAAGCTCTTTAAGCATAATAATAAAGGTCGCCATACAAGGAAAGTAAATAATCAATAAAGTGACTCCTATAACCATTTGCGCACCGCTCATATTAAGAGGTTCAAGCAAAGCGACTGCGGCATCCTTTCGTATAATGCCTACGACAAAGGACGCGACTGCGCCTTCAGGAAGCCCGAAAATTCCTGTAACAATCGGGGCCGCAAGGTTTCCGAGAAAATCCATAACCCCGAGAAGCGTTAATATATTTATAAAGAAGATCCCTCCTAATACAAATGGAAAAGCATCGGTTATAAAACCGTATATCCTTGTACCGAGATTTCTTAACTGCACCTTAAAAGCGGGCAGCCTGTACGGCGGCACTTCCATAATCAGCGTATCTGTCGTTCCCTTTACAAAAAAACTTAAAACCGAACCCAATACGAGCCATACTGAAAGAATTGTTCCAAGGATAGCAATAACATATCCCGTACCGTATGTTGCAGTTATTGAAAAAATTATTGCAGACTGGGCAAAGCAGGGAACCGTAATTGCTGTCAAAGTTGCGGTTATAAACCTTTGACGGCGTGATTCAAGATTTCTTATCGCTAAAATTCCGGGTACATTACACCCCATGGCAAGCATCATAGGTATTACTGAAAACCCGTGTAGCCCCACTCTGTGCATAAAACGGTCGAATAACACAGCAAGCCGCGGAAGATAGCCCAAATCCTCCAAAAATCCCAATGCTATATAGAATACAAAAATGTATGGAAGGACAATGCCAATTTCCAAAAAAACGCCCGTTGTCAGAACTCCCATAGCTGCTTCATAATCAATAGTTTCTCCGGAAATATCGCCGATGAAAATTTGGTGCAGCACTCCTTCTCCGCCCAAAATCCGGCTTAACCACATAATAAAAGGAGTGTAGAATCTTTCAAACAATTGTTCCATAAGGCTGATCAGATATTCTCCGATTCCAATAATCACTCTGAAAATCACTATTATCACTAAAATAGCGATAGGTATGCCGGCAAAAGGATGAATACTGATATCCTGAAGCCTTTCAAGAAATGTATGGCGCCTGTGCTCCAAATTTTGAACGGCATTAATTATTTCACCAATAGCTGCCCAGCGGTTCCTGTATTCACGTTTTGCAACAGATTCCGGCGGATAGTTGGTTATATACTCAATCAGTTTGTCTATTCCCGCTCCCGTAATACCGGTTGTAGTAACAACCGGAACGCCGAGCATCTTTGAAAGCTTTTCCGTATCTATTGAAATCCCTTTATGAACAGTATCGTCCCACATATTCAGTACAACGATAACGGGCTTATTCATCTCAAGCAATTGAAGGGTCAGATTTAAGTTTCTTTCGAGGTTTGTCGCGTCAACAACATTAATAATCATATCGCCATCCGGCAGCAGTTTGCACGCCACCTTTTCGGCTTCACTGAGAGGATCAAGCCTGTATGTGCCCGGCACATCAACTACTTCCATTTTTTCGACAGAACCAACACCGCAGCCTTTGCAGCTGCTTTTACAGCATGATGCGCAGGAGGCGTTTTTTCTCAGAATCGTTAATACTCCTGTCGCATAGCTGACCGTTGTACCCGGATAATTTGAAGTTCTTACGTTTATCCCGGTCAAGCTGGTAAATATAGCACTTTTTCCAACATTCGGGTTGCCCATTAGCAGTATCTTCTTCATAATATGTTTTTCCTTTTACAATACCAGGCAGAGAATTAAAATCATCCGCCAACCCAATCTTTTCCGTTTTTAAGTCAAGCAGTTTTATTTATTTAGATACATTAATTCATAGTTTCAACAATAATTCTGTTCACCATCCCGTCTCCAATGGCTATCTGCGTGCTTCCGGCCTGGATAATAACAGGGCCTCCGGCCAGAACCGCACTTTTTTTAGTAATACGACTTCCTTCACGAAGTCCCATCGACTCCAGTTTTGCATGGATTCCATGCCCGCCTTTTATCGTAGTAATAACTGCTTCTTCCCCTATTTTCAGATCCCTCAGTGTCATCCCGATATACCTCCAAGCCGTAATTTTACTGTCAGCAGCAATGCCATAAAACTTATAATTTCTATTATCCACAATGTAGGTTATCATTTTTGATAATGATTGTCAATATCTATTTTTACAATAAATTCAGCGGCAAAGGCTTTTGCGATGTAACGATTCGTTTTGTTCTTCCTTTCCCCTGTTTTGCTGTGATATAATTGTCACAATAGAGAAAAAAGCCGGTAGTGCCGGACAATATAAAAAATCAAAAATTCGCAGGTTAAGGAGCATTCTGTTATGGATCATCTTTTCATTGTAAACCCGGCAGCAGGAAAAGGTAATACGCTAAAAATAGTTCCCGAAATTGAAAATTTAATGAAAAAACTTTCCCTTCCTTATAAGATAGAAATAACACAGGCGCCCGGCCATGCTTCGGAAATAGCCGAACAGTACATAATGGCCAACAAAACTATAAGAATTTATTCTGTCGGCGGTGACGGCACAATGAATGAAATACTGCAGCCAATGGTAGGTACGGGCGCTTCTTTGGGAGTGATCCCGGCGGGAACTGGAAATGATTTTATAAAAAGCTTCGGTATGATAAAGGATCCTGTTAAATTACTGCCCTTCATCGTACATTCAGACCCAGTACCTGTAGATGTATGCAGGTTTAACGACCGGTATTTTTTAAACATAGCTTCGGTCGGCTTTGATGCGGACGTTGTAGCAATGACCGGACACCTTAAACGGCTGCCGTTAATAAAAGGAAAAGTCGCCTATATCGGCGGAATTCTGCTCGCGGTCATCGGCTTGAAAAAGATTGAGGCTGAATTTATTATTGACGGTGATGAGCTTCATACCAAAACGATGCTGCTTTCGGCTTTTGCAAACGGGCGTTATTACGGGGGCGGAATGATGCCTGCTCCGAGCGCCGTTCCTGATGACGGATTAATTGATTTTTGCATAATAAATGATATAAACAGGCTTAAATTGCTGAGATTTCTCCCCAGGTTTTTAAAAGGGACGCATACGCAAATGAAAGAAGTTTCAATTAGACGGTGTCGTTCAATCGAAATGAAAAGCCCTAAGCCCGTACATGTCAACATGGATGGGGAGCTTTTCCGGCTTTCGGAAGTTAAAATAGAGATCCTGGAAAAAAGCCTGAATTTTATAAAGCCTCTATAAACGGCGTTTATTTCCATATAAAACACCGCTGTGTTTCTATCCCATGCACATCCTCGTTATTTTAACGCGCCGACCTGCAGTATTCTATCAACAAGAATCCTTGCACACTCTTCTATCGAATACTTTTCGGTGTCCAATACAAGATCAGGCGACAGGGGAACCTCATACGGGGCAGTCACACCCGTAAAATCCGGTATTTCTCCCGCTCTCGCCTTTTTATACAAACCCTTCGGATCTCTCTTTTCGCATGTTTCGGGATCAGCCTTAACATATACCTCAATAAAACTGTCCCCTGCTTTTTCCCTTGCCAGGTTTCTCATTGAAGCAAGCGGCGAAATAAATGACGCAAGGACAATTAAACCGGCATCGACAAAAAGCGCGCATACTTCCGCTGCGCGCCGGATGTTCTCAAAGCGGTCCTTTTCGGAAAAACCAAGGTCACTGTTAAGGCCATGCCGCAGATTATCGCCGTCAAGCCTGTATACGGCTTTACCCATACCAATAAGCATCTTTTCGGCTTCCACGGCAATTGTTGATTTCCCGGACGCCGAAAGGCCGGTCATCCATACCGCAACGCCTTTTTGGCCTAAAACAGAAAATCGATCGTTTCTTGAAACCTTTCCGCCGTGGAAAGTAATATGCTCGCTGTTCATCCGGCATTCACTGCCCCTTTCTCATTTTCACCTGCTCTGATTAAGACCTGTTACAATTTTATATGAAAAAGCATATACTGGCAAGAACCGCCGGTTTGTATAAACACTGCTTTTTGAACTATTGTGCCAGGAGTTTTATTAAATGGACCCGCGGTAACTATTAGTTCTTTATAAAACCGTAAAACGGGAATATTATGGCGTTATTGATCTTTTTACTTATATGTAATATAATTCCCTGTAAAGCCGGAAATAATTTAATCTGGCGTTTTCAAATATACATCTGTTTTTTCGTTTACCTTCATTTAAGCGCAGGAAGTTGCATGCGGTTTTTTATTGAGCTTTTTGCGTGATAAAGGAGATTATCATGAAGATAATTATCATCGGAGATGGAAAAGTAGGATACAGTCTGGCCGAAAACCTGTCCAACGAAGACAATGATGTCGTTGTGATCGATAAAGATCCCGAAGCCTTAAGAAAAGCGGATGAATATCTCGACGTTATGTGTATAAGGGGAAACGGCGTGAGCACAAAAGTTTTGATGGAAGCCGGGGTTAATGAGACACAGCTTCTTATTGCCGCGACTGCAAGTGACGAAATGAACATGGTATGCTGCCTGACAGCCAAAAAATTGGGTGTCGAGCGTACTATCGCCAGAATCAGAGATCCCGAGTATGCCGACGAGCTATCTCTTTTAAAACTTGACCTCGGCCTTGATATGGTTTTTAATCCCGAACGGGCCGCTGCGCGTGAAATATCAAGGATAATAAGGTTTCCCCAGGCTGCAAACATTGAAATATTCGCCCGGGGACGCGTTGAGATCGTTGAAATTCGTATTTCAAAGGGAATTTCCATTGTAGGCATGAAAATAAAGGATATTGCCGAGAAGATTTCCCCAGCGATACTAATAGGAGCAGTTGTCAGAAATGACGAAATTATCATACCGAAAGGCGATTTCCGTATTGAAGAAGGCGATACTGTCCATATTGTCGGCAAGCCCGCAGTCGTGTCAAACTTTTGCAGACAAATCGGCATAGACAGCCAGAAAATAAAAAATGTCATGATCGTCGGCGGCGGGAGGATATCCTATTATCTCGCGAAGTTTTTGGAGGAGACCGGAATCAAAGCTAAAATTATTGAAATAAATGAAGATCGGTGTATCGAGCTTTCCGAGCTTCTTCCCCATGCCCTCATAATTAACGGGGACGGTACGGACGATACTCTTCTTAATTCCGAAAATCTTTCCGAGATGGGGGCATTTGTTTCGTTAACAGACAGGGACGAGGAAAATTTCATGTCTGCTTTGCTGGCAAAACAAGCCGGTGTACAAAAGGTTATAACAAAAATAAACCGCAGTAATTATATACGCGTAATAAAAAGTCTTGGTATTGAAAGTATAGTAAATCCAAGCCAGATTACAACAAACCATATACTCCGGTATGTACGCGGAATTGAAAACGCACAGGGAAGCCCGATTGAGGCCCTTTTCCGCATTATTGACGGGCGTGCTGAAGCAATTGAATTTACCGCCAACGAATCGACCGGCTTTCTTAACATTCCGCTTAAAAACCTTAAATTTAAAGAGGGGATATTGGTTGCCGTTATCGTCAGGAGAAACGATATCCTCATTCCGCACGGAAATGACATAATAAAATCCGGCGACAGCGTAATATTAATTGCCAGGGACAGAAAGATATCGGATTTGAACGACATAATTGCTTCGGGGGGATAAATAGTTGAATATCAGGCTTATCATAAAGAATTTAAGTATTGTTATCTGCATCGAAGCATTATGCATGCTTTTACCGTTTTTTATAGCTTTGCTGTATGGCCAGAACGACGCGAAAGCCTTCCTGTTTTCAGCCTTGATAACGCTTTGTGCAGGCCTCTTAATGCTTAGAATAAAGGTAAAAACAAATAATTTTTACACAAGGGACGGATTTGTCGTTGTAGCTTTAAGCTGGATTCTTGTTTCTATCTTCGGCTCCCTTCCCTTTTTGTTCAGCGGAGCAATCCCTTCACCTGTTAACGCGTTTTTTGAAACAGTTTCGGGCTTTTCCACAACAGGAGCGACAATACTTGAAAATGTTGAAGCTATGCCTTATGGCATTCTTTTTTGGAGAAGTTTTATTCATTGGATGGGCGGCATGGGTGTGCTTGTATTAATTGCTGCGGTACTGCCGTCCGCCGGAGCAAGCTTTTACCATGTAATGAAAGCCGAAAGCCCGGGCCCGAGCACTGAAAAGCTCGTTCCAAAAATAGGGCAGACAGCTAAAATTTTGTATTCAATATATATCGTTTTAACAACCCTTCTGGTTATTTCCCTGCTGATAGCCGGCATGCCTCTCTATGATGCATTAATTCACGCATTTGGAACCGCAGGCACCGGAGGCTTCTCCAGTAAAAACCTGAGCATCGGCGCGTACGGCAGTGTTTTTATTGATGTTATTATAACGGTTTTCATGTTCCTTTTCGGAATAAATTTCACTCTGTATTATCATGCACTAAAAGGCAACTTCAAAAGTTTTTTTAAGAATGAAGAATTCCGTTTTTATATTGGACTCGTATTTGGGTCTATTATTGCTATAACTTTAAACCTTGTAATAAACGGATTTTACTCAATCGGAGAAGGTTTAAGACATTCCGCATTCCAGGTTAATTCTGTTATCTCGACAACCGGTTATGCAACTGCCGATTTTAACCTTTGGCCTGTTTTCAGTAAGTTCGTTCTTGTAATGCTGATGTTCATTGGTCCAAGCGCAGGTTCAACCGGCGGATCGATGAAATGCATCCGTTATCTTTTATTGTTTAAAATAATAAAACGTGAATTAGCTAAAATATTGCATCCAAGAGCCGTCCATACAGTGAAGATGGCAGGGAAAGCAGTCGATGAATCAACACTTTGGGGAACAATGGCGTTTTTCTTTATTTATATAATAATATTTGTTATATCCTCTCTTATTGTATGTCTGGACGGGAAAGACCTTGTTTCATCGGTTACGGCGGTAACCGCTTCCATCGGAAATATCGGTCCGGGTTTAGGGGTTGTCGGGCCTATAGGTAACTATTCCGGTTTTTCCAACCTGAGTAAAATCGTCCTTTCATTTTGTATGATAGCCGGAAGGCTTGAAATTCTGCCGGTATTGATTCTGTTTTCCCCGTCAGCATGGAAAAAAGCAAGCGCATAGAAAAGAAAAAAACAACCGGACGTTTCTTTATTTGACTTAAGTCATTTTAAGAAGCGTCCGTTGTATTAATAAAGGGAACCGCTATCCGCATTGAATAATCACTTCGCCTTTTTCAAGCCCTTCCGATTCGGCAGATACTTTTATCATACCTTGTTTATTTCCCGAAGACACATAAATTAACAGCCTTCCTTTATATACCTCGCGGTATGTTTCGGAATATGGAGTCAAGTCTCTTAAGTTTCCATTTTCAAGCCCCATGAGGTACCCTTCACCTTCAACGGTTACATTGATCCTGTTCCGGGCGCTGCAAACGAGGTTTCCGTCAGGATCCGCAACCTCGGCTATAATATGTGTCATATCTCTGCCATCGGCGTTGATTTGCGTGTCAATGCATGTCAATCTTATTTTCGCGGCCTTTCCGGTTGTTTTTATAACGCTCTCATGCAAAAAACCATTCTTATCGGTGGATACCGCCTTCAATTCTCCTTTTTCAAACGGGACTATCCAGGAAAGATATCCGTTTTCGCACTCGCTGACCTTCTTTACACCGGCTGAACGGCTGTTCACAAATAATTCCGTCTGCTCACAGTTTGTGTAGCAAACTACGAGTATATCCTGTCCGTCTTTATAGTTCCACATGGGCATCAGATTATGGCTCCGGTTAAAATCGCCGCCCGCTTCTTCCAACATTTCGGATGTAAACAGTTTTACCACTGGTTTGTCCGACCATAAGCTTTGTCTGAAATAATACGAGGGCTTTTCAAAACCGGCTATATCGAGCAGGCCTGACTCGGAACCATGGCAGGGCCAGCCCTGTGTTTCTCCGAGAAAGTCCACGCCCGTCCATAAAAACTGGCCGGAAATAAAATCATTTTCGGCAACCGCAAGCCACTGCTCAACCCCATGTATATTCTCCGTCCCGAGGATTATTTTATTCGGGTATTTCTTATGATCTTCTTCATAAAGATGTTCCATGTAATTGTACCCGACAACATCAAGACAATCCGAGAGCCCTATTGCGTTTGACAAATCCGGGAACGCCAGCGCGGCTGTTACAGGTCTTGTATTATCATGCTTCTTTACAACGGAAACAAGTTTTTTCGCAACTGCAACAAGCCTTTTCGCATCCGGCTTATTCGGATCATAAAGCCGTTCCGCGAGCGGCTTATTTCTGTCGTTATTTCCCATTGCTTCTTTAAACAGCGGGCTGCAGTACGGGTCATTCGGGTAGTCCACTTCATTTCCGATACTCCACAATATGACCGAAGGATGATTTCTGTCGCGAAGTATCATTGCAGTAAGATCTTCTTCATACCATTTCGGGAAGTCCTCATAATATCCATAATGCGCGGGTGGATAAACGTTATGGCCATTGACCCATTTGTTTTTTACACCTTCCCACTCGTCAAATGCTTCATCAATTACAAGAAAACCCATGGAGTCACATAAATCATACAGTTCGGGCATATGCGGATTATGGCTCATTCTGATTGCGTTGCATCCCATTTCTTTCAATGCCCTAAGCCGTCTTTCCCATACTTTCTTCCTCACCGCGGCGCCTAAACAGCCCGCGTCATGGTGCACACATACCCCTTTGATTTTCATCGGTTTCCCGTTTAGAAAAAAGCCCCTGTCCGCATCAAATGAAAAAGTGCGAATACCTGTTACCGTTTTTTCCCTGTCAATAATTTCTCCGTCACGCTCTATTTCGGTAATGCACGTATAAAGGCTCGGATTATCCGGCGACCACAGCACCGGATCATTTACGGTCAATATCTGGTAATCATTTATCCTGCCGCCTGCACAAATGCGGTGATGGTTCTGTGACGATGCCACGGGACGGTTTCTATCATAAAGGATATGTCTGGCAAGAATTTCGGCATCCATCTCATAAGCGTTTGAAACCGACATCTGTACCAGGATCTCCGCCTGATCTTTTGCTGATTTAGCTGTATAAATAAATACACTATTGTTTTCTATGGCAATTTTGTCCTTTACCGTTACCGTTACCTTCCGGTAAATTCCTGAACCGGTGTACCACCGGGAATCAGCAATATCTTCGTGCTGAACTTTTACGGTAATTACATTCGGTTCGTCTCCAAAACATACAAAATCGGTAATATCATAACAAAACTGAGTATAACCGTATGGTCTTTTGCCCAGATAATAACTGTTGCACCAGACCATGCTGTTTTTATAAACTCCCTCAAAAGTTATAAAAACCTGTTTGCCATTCAATTTCTCCGGTAAAAAGAAAGTTTTCCGGTAATACCCTTTCCCTCCCGGTAAATATCCTGTCCCGCTGGAACAGTTGATATCAAAAGGGTGCTCGACGGCCCAGTCGTGGGGAATATTAACATCACGCCAGGAACTGTCGTCAAACCCTTTATACCATGCTTTCGGTTCTTCGCCGAGCTTAAATTTCCAGCCTGTATTTAAAATATAGTTTTCTCTTATGCTGCTGCAATCCATAATAATCCCTTATCTTTCTGAAATGACAGGCTGCCGCAGGACCGACAGCCTGTCTTTTTTTTAATTTATTGCCATTAATTTATTGAACTGATGCCTTAAACTCATTCATTTGCTTTTGCACTTCAGCCAGTATCTTATCGTTCCCCGCCATTTTCAGCTGTTCACGAAGCTGGGCCACAGCAGTTGCAGGATCGCCCGCTTTTCCGACGCAGATTGCCGGGAGCAGCCTATTTATAACTTCAGTGCAGGCAGTAATTTCGGGATCAACAGGAGATTTATCGAATACAAAACGTCCATACCTGTAAGGTCTCGCATAGGTTTCGTACTCGTCATATATTTCCTTCCAGTTGCTGACCATGTCGGCACTCGGATATTTCAGTTCAAACTTATCCATTCGGCCGCCCCAGAAGTTGGATGAGAAGCTGTGACTGTCGGTTATGAAGCCTTCCGGTTTTACTCTCTTGCCGTCTTTAATATCATACTGTACGCCTTCAAGACCCCAATTGAATAATTTGTACATCGTTTCGTCGTTGCGGATAAGATCATATACCATAAGCGCCCTTTCCGGGTTTTTGCAGTTTGCGCCCACTGCAGTAGCGCCATGTGTTATAGACATCTTGGTCAGGTTTTTGCTTTCCGCGCTGTACGGGAACCACTGAAGATTAGCACCCGGGATTTCCCTTTCAAGTTCATCATAGGCATAAACGTATGTCTGCGTATGGTGCTGGCGTGTTCCTGTAAGCCCTGCCTTAAACTGCACCCAGGTGTCCGCGGTATTGTTAAGAACGTCTTCTCTCCAGTAGCCTGCGTCTCCCCACTGTTTCATTAACTTCGCGAAATCCAGAAGAAGATCCGTTCCGTCATCCTGTACATAGAAGCGGGAGCGTACTTCCCACCATTCGTCGTCCGACTTGCCGTATGCCAGTCCTCCCGGTACGGGATCGATACAAATGAGCTTCGATTTGGAAACGGGATAGTGATCGAACAGGGCCTTTATATTCGATGAGCCGGCTATATCAAAGGGTATAACTCCGTCCTTCGATTTGTTGTCTTTAATGCCCTGCAAATACCTTCCGAATTCTTCCCACGAATCGATCGGTTCGGTAATGCCGAATTCTCTTGCCCAGTCTCCTCTGTACATAAATCCATGGTTAATCCACTGTGAATACATATCCTCCGGTATCGCTATTATATCGCCCTTGTAAGTTACTTCAGCCCAGCTTGACTCGGGTACGTCATTCCATGTTATCGGAGCGTATTTGGGAAGCAGATCATTAAGCGTCATAAATGCTCCTTTTTGGGCGTTAGGCCACATATCAAGCCAGTCGGACGCAGTGTTGATCAGGTCAAGGCCTTCGCCTGTCGCAAGCAGGAGGTTGTACTGGGTCAAATAATCGGTCCAGCCTATGTATTGGATTTCAAGGCTGCAGTTAAGTTTTTCCTTAAGGTATTTGTCCCATTCCGCTTTTACCGCTTCATATTGCCCATTAGTAGGTTTATTTCCCAGAGACAGATGTGATATAGTAACAAACTTCGAAGTGTCAATTTCCGGCGCCGTGTCGGAAGTACCTGTTTTGCCGTCTTGCGTCCCCGGACCCGTACCGCTGGGGGCAGAAGGCGTACTGCAAGCAACAAGCGTTAGTGTTAATATAAGTGCAAGAAACAAAGATGAAGCTTTTTTCAGATTACTCTTCATAAAAAGTCCTCCTTAAATAAAATTTTATTTTCATATAACCTCGCGGTTATTTGAATGCTATCCTTTAACAGCGCCGACGGTGATACCCTGAATGAAGTATTTTTGAACGAAAGGATACGCAAATATAATCGGACCGGTTGCTACCACTGCTGTCGCCATTTTCATTGACTCAAGGGGTATTTCAATTGCCGGTATATTCGAAGCCGCAGCAGAATCTCTTATGTACCTGGCTTCGTTAATTGTGTTGTATAAGAAAAGCTGTAAGGGCCTGTAGGTAACTTTGCTTGACAGAAACAGCATCGAATTGTACCATTCATTCCAATAGGCCAATGCCAGGAACAGCCCGACCGTCGCAAGGGCAGGTTTGGCCGTAGGAAATATTATTCTGATAAAAATACGGAAATCCCCCGCACCGTCTATTGTCGCCGATTCCGTAATCTCATGCGGAATTGATTTCATGAAGTTTTTCATCAGTATTATCAAAAAAGGTGACATCATAAGCGGCAGCAGTACCGCAAGATAGTTGTCCTTTAATTTCAAAGTCTGCGTTATCATCATGTAAAAGGGAATCAAGCCCCCTGAAAAAAGTGTTGTAAAATATATATAAAACGAGATTATGTTCCTTTGCCGGAAGTCCGGTCTCTGCAGAGCATAACCGGTCATCGCTATAATAAACAGGCCTATTGATGTGCCAATAACAGTCATTCCAATCGTAACCACGTAAGAACCGATTACCTGTTTAGGATTTTTGAAAATAAGAGCATACGCATCAAGGCTCCATGACCTGGGAATAAGTGAAAAACCGTGAAGGGTGATGCTCTTTTCCGCCGTGAATGACGCCGATATGATAAGCATAAACGGGAGAATACACATAAGCGTTATAATACCTGTGAATAAAACACCGATGACCTGGATTACCCTTTGTGTTTTATCAATAACCTTGTGATGACTGCCCGCCTTTCTCACATCTATAATAGATTTTACATCCTGGAAAATTCCCGTTGTTTCCTGCATTATACCTACCCCCTAAAACAATGAATATTCGGGTTCTATTTTTTTTACTATGCTGTTTACGGTTATTACCGTTGCAAACCCGATCAGGGACTGGTATAAACCAACGGCACTGCCCATTTGAAAGTTGAAATTCACGTTAAGCGATCTGAATACAAAGGTTTCTATTATATCCGTCGTCGGAAACAACGCGGTATTGCTTGAGCCAGTCAGGTTGTAAAACAGCCCGAAGTTCCCCTTTAATATTCCTCCGAGCGCAAACAGCAGCAGTATTATGCAGGTCGGCTTTAAGCACGGCAGAAGAATGTAACGTATGCGCTGAAACGCGTTTGCTCCGTCAATTTCGCTTGCTTCCATCATCTCCGAATCAATCCCCATAATAGCGGCAAAATACACAATCGAACCATACCCCGTAAACTGCCATAAATAAGCCAGTACAATTATAAAGGGCCAAAGCTCCGGTATTGAGTAAAAATTAATAGTGTTGTGTCCTATTTGTTTTAAGAATGAGTTTATGACCCCGGTCTGTACATTTAAAAAATTGTATGCAAAAACGCCAATCACTACCGCGGAAATAAAATATGGCAAAAACATAATGCTCTGGGAGATTTTTTTGTACACCCTGAGAAATCTGCCTACCATTTCATTGAATAAAATCGCAACGGTAATTTGCATAAAGTTTCCTATCAGAATAAACGCTATATTATATAAAAC
>DATCLI010000185.1:0-2807 GCA_036563955.1 Clostridia bacterium
GAATAATCCGCCGGGCAATGAGAATCTTGAATCGGACCGGAACGACCGGCAGGTAAGCGATAGTTTTGCTCCAAACCGGACGGCAAACGTACCCGGACGTATATCGCCGCCATTTACGAGTCAAACGACCGGTGCTGTGAATATTACTCAAAACCTCCTTCTTTACTCCGCTTTGTTTATATTTGTTATGCTACTGGCGTTTTTTACGTCAAAGAAGAAAAGAAATTATTAAAAAGATAATTAGCGGGTGGTTTGGGTGTTTTCGGTGTGCGTCTTAACAGTAACATTAAAAATATGCCGAATTGCGTCTGAAGCCCGGTTAACTTGTATCCAAACTTTGTTTGCAGTAGAATATTTACAATAGTTTATTTGCATCGGTTTCGGCTTTGCCGCATTTTCCATAAAAGGCTGCCTTCCAAAAAAGGAGGTTATCCATGGCAAAAATACTCATTTGTGACGATGAAGATGGCTTAAGGGCCGTTATAAAGCGATATGCGCTGTTTGAAGGACATGAGGTTTTTGAAGCCTGTAACGGGATGGAAGCGGTAGAGCTGTGTAAAACCCAAACCTTTGACATTATCATTATGGATGTCATGATGCCTGAGCTTGACGGTTTTTCAGCGGTAAAAGAAATCCGCAAAACCGCTGATACTCCAGTTATTATGCTTTCTGCCCGCGGCGAGGAATACGATAAGGTTTTAGGGTTTGAATTGGGCGTGGACGACTATGTCGTAAAACCGTTTTCATCTAAGGAGATTATGCTTAGAGTCAACGCAATTCTAAGACGTGTAAAAATATCAAAGCAAGCCGAAGAAAGAGACGGGCATATAATTTTTGAAAAAGATGGTTTTCTGGCGGATTTGACTGCCTACAAGGTGTTCATTGACGGAAAACAGGTGGATATGGCTCCTAAAGAATACGATCTTTTGTTTTTCCTTATCCGTAATAAAAATATTGCCGTACCGAGAGAGAAGATACTTACAGAGGTATGGGGATACGATTATTTCGGCGATGACCGTACCCTTGATACTCATATGAAACTGCTTCGAAAGCACTTGGGGAATTATGCGGGCCTTATTACGACACTTAGAGGATTGGGGTATCGTTTTAATGGATAAGTTGAAAATAAAATGGAAAATATTTATTTTCCTGCTTGCTTTTTGCGCAGTATTGCTCTTAATTCTCTGGCTTTTTCAAACAGTGTTTTTGAGCGATATGTATAAAATGATAAGGCGGAACGAGCTTCATGAAGCGATGGATATCGTTGAAAAAAACATTGCCAGTCCTGAACTGAGAGAGATTCTGATTCAGCTTGAAAACGACAAAAGTGTGATAGTAGCCCCGACAAGAGAATTTGTAAAACCGAAAACTCCGACGGGCGGCGGACGAGGCGAAGTGCGTCCTGAATCAATTACCGAAACAAAAGAGTTTACTTTGCCGGACGGGCAGGCAATTTCCCTTACCTTCCACGCAATGATTACACCTGTAAACGCTACGGTTTCAACGCTGAAAATACAGTTATATATTATTACGGCCATAATGGTCTTAGCTTCCGTTGCAATTGCGCTTGTATTGTCTGATATAATAGCAAATCCGCTTGTACGTCTGAATGACAGAGCTAAAAAGCTTTCCAGGGGCAATTACAATGCGGATTTTAACGCAAGCGGATATTTGGAGGTGAAGGAGCTTTCCGATACTCTTAACTCAGCTGCGATCGAGCTTTCAAAGGTTGATGAGCTGCGGCGGGAACTAATTGCAAATATTTCGCATGATTTAAGGACGCCGCTTTCGTTAATTTACAGTTACGCTGAAATGATGCAGGACTTTCCTGACGAAATTACCGCGAAGCAATTGCAGACCATCATGTCGGAAACGAAGAGGCTTTCATCTCTTGTAAATGATATTCTCGACGTGTCAAGGTTTGAAACCGGCGCAGCGGAGCTTCACATGCGCCGCTATAACCTGACGGAAAGCATTGAAGAAACGGTTGCAAGGCTCTACGAGCTTTTGAAAAGCGAAGGCTATTCTATAGATTTCAGGCATTCTGAAGATGTGTATGTAATAGCTGACGAGGCAAAAATTACGCAGGCTTTTTACAATTTGCTTACCAATGCCGTAAATTACAGTTTAGAAGACAAGCATATTATTGTAACACAAAGCACGGTACAAAACAGTGTGCGGATTGAAGTCCATGATCACGGCGAAGGCATAGCGCCGGAACACATCCCATATATTTGGGACAGGTATTATAAAGTTGATAAAAAGCATAAGCGGGCAATAACAGGAACAGGGCTTGGCCTTTCAATAGTCAAAAAGATTTTCGAGCTCCACGGTGCGAAGTATGGAGTGGAATCGGAACTTGGAAAAGGTTCAATATTTTGGTTCCAGTTGGAAACAAAATAGAAATCTAACCTGAAAAACTGGAATAAAGTTATTGCAGGTTAATCCAAGCTTCTTAAAAAATAATTGAAAAGAAAACGGCGCCCTGTTAAAATATAACAAGGTGGATGACAGGCACCCGCCGCGCATAAATTATGGCGGGTACCTGCGTTTTTTTCAAAGGATGGTTTTTATGTGCGGTCGGTTTTATGTCCCGGAAAAAGAATTGGATGATTTTGCAAAGCTTGTTGCGGAAGTGGAACGGTCCCTGCTGAAAAAATACGGCGAAATATTTCCCGGCGATACCGTGCCTGTAGTCACACCGGGTAAAGGAAAAAGGGAAGTCCATGCCGTGAAATGGGGTTTTCCGTCCTGGAAGGGCAGCGGTTTGATTATCAATGCGAGAAGTGAGACCGCTCCTATAAAAC
>DATCLI010000186.1:0-5319 GCA_036563955.1 Clostridia bacterium
CCATGGTTCAGCTTCATCCGTTCACTTACCTGATTACTCATTAAATACACATATTAATACTAATGCTCATATTAATAAACAAAGCGATATTTCACCCGATTTGTCGGCTTTTTGATTGTATCTTCAAAAATAATTGCACCGGATGCTTCAAGCTATTCAAGGAGGTGTATTGTGTGGAAGATATTGCCGATTTGGTTCGTCGTAAAAATGTGCTGTTGTATGACATCAATTGCATCAGGGAGTACATGGAGACATGGGAATCTAACAGTTATTTGCAGGATCTTTGTATGCAAATGAAAAAAGAAGTTGAAGAAATCAATCGGAAGCTCGAAGGGTACTACAGTTCTCCGTATGAGGATTTCGAAAGGCAAAAATCTGAATTGCTCCAGAGAATCCAAAATCACGAGAGAGAGCTTCAAACATGCAAACGAAAACTGCGAGAAATCGACGAAATAATAGTAACCGTCAGCGTAAAATACGAAAATACTTTGTTAGTGAAATAATTAAAAAGGAGGCTTGGTTTAATGCTTTTAAAAACGCTCAATAAAGAAGCACGCAAAAGTGAAAACATACTAAATGCCCTGTTGGAATACCAAAAAAGCAAGGATACGAATTACATATCCGAAGAAGAACTTGCGCAGTTGGCCGAAGAACTTGGTATTACCGAAAGCAGGGCGTACAGCATAATTACTTTTTATTCTCTTTTTTCTACCAAACCGCGCGGCAAATACATTATCCAGGTTTGCAATGATGTTCCGTGTTACGTGAATGGTTCCACAAACATACTCGAAGAACTTGAAGATTATCTTGAGATCCGTGTGGGCGGAACCACGCATGACGGAGTCTTTTCGCTTGAGCGCACCAGCTGCCTGGGCTGCTGCAATATGTCCCCGGCAATACGGATAGGCGAAAAAATTTACGGTAATCTGACAAAGGATGATGTCCCAAGAATAATATCAGAGTACAGGAGGAAGTATTATGAAGAAGTATAGTTTGGATTTAATAACAGGGAACTGCGGGAAAATTGACCCGTATTCCATTGATTCATATATCGAAACCGGTGGATATGATACGGTACGGAATATTTTTGCCCAAGATTGTGAAAATATTATCAATGAAATAAAAAAATCAGATCTGAGGGGAAGAGGAGGCGCAGGTTTTCCCACCGGAACCAAAATTGAATTTGTGTATAAATCAGACATCACCCCGAAATTCCTCGTCTGCAACGCCGATGAAGGTGAGCCGGGCAATTTCAAGGACAGATTTCTGCTTGAAAACGATCCGCACCAGCTCATTGAAGGAATGATAATCGCATCTTACGCCGCAGGCATAAGTAAAGGTTTCATATATATCCGGGGTGAATATAACAAAGCGATAGGCATATTGGAAAAAGCGATTGAACAGGCACGCCAAAAAGGTTTTTTGGGAAAAAACATCTGCGGATCGGGCTTCGACTTTGATATTGAAATTTATTCGGGCGCCGGCGCATATGTTTGCGGTGAGGAATTTGCGCTTATCGAATCGATTGAGGGGAAAGCGGGAAGACCGCGGAATAAGCCGCCGTATCCGGTCAGCGCAGGTATATTTAATAAGCCTACACTGATTAACAATGTTGAGACACTCTCGACGATTCCGTTTATCATAAGGGAAGGCGCCGAGAAATATACCTCCGTCGGAACACCCACATCAAAGGGAACCCGGCTTGTGAGCCTGTCCGGAAATGTTAACAGGCGAGGAGTCTTTGAGGTTCCGTTCGGTATATCCATCCGCGAAATCATATTTAATCTTGGCAAGGGGATACCGCACGGCAGAAGAATTAAGATGGTGCAGCTCGGGGGAGCGTCCGGACCGTGCATACCTCCCGAAATGATAGATCTGAGGCTTGATTACAAAGAATTTGAAAACAATGGTTTATCGATGGGAGCAGGAGCTGTTATCGTTATAGACGACAGACATGATATACTCGATATTTTAAGAAACATCATGGTTTTCTTCAGGCATGAATCGTGCGGCAAATGTACGCCCTGCAGGGAAGGGAACAGGCATATACTCAATATCCTTGACAGGTTTATTGCAAAGACCGCAACCGAAAAGGATTTGTCGACGCTTGAATCGATATTGAACGTAATGACGGACACCTCTTTCTGCGGTCTGGGCCAGGCTGCGCCGACAGCGATATTGACCGCCCTGAAGTATTTTCGTTATGAGTTCCTGTTAGGGATATATAAAGAATATGAAATAAAGAACGCGGTGTAGGAGGCAAGTTTATGAATACGATTGAAATAACTATAAACAATAAGAAAATATCGGTTCCCGAGGGTATTACAATACTCGAAGCGGCAAAATCAGCGGGGCTTGAAATACCAACACTGTGCTACCATATCGATCAGTCCGTAAAAGCTAACTGCAGGGTCTGCATTGTAGAGGTTGAAGGGATGAAAACGCTGCCAAGCTCATGCTCTACGGCCGTCAGGCCGGGAATGGTAATACATACGAATTCCGCAAAGGTGCTTGAGGCAAGAAGGGTTATTATTGAGATGATACTTGCGAACCATGACGCGGACTGCCTGAAGTGCCACAGGAATCTAAGCTGTGAGCTTCAGAAGATAGCAAACCAGGCGGGGGTAAGAACGAACCGCTTTGAAAATGTGCTTGAAATAAAGGAGATTGATAATTCCACTCCTTCGATTGTGCGAAATCCGAATAAATGCATAAAATGCGGCCGCTGCGTAGAAATGTGCAGGGATGTTCAGGGAATAAATATTATTGAAAAGATCGGAAGAAGCAGTGAAATCGAGATAATTCCTGCATATGGCAGATACCTGTCCGACGTCGCCTGTGTTTCATGCGGACAGTGTTCGACAGTATGCCCCGTTGCCGCTATCTATGAAAAAGAGGATATAGACATGGTATGGGATGCGATTAATGATCCCGGAAAACACGTTATTGTTCAAACGGCTCCCGCTGTCAGGGTTTCGATAGGCGAGGAGTTTGGAATGGAACCGGGGAGCATAGTCACCGGAAAACTTGTAGCGGCGCTGCGCAGGCTTGGTTTCGATAGGGTGTTTGATACCAACTTCACCGCTGATTTAACGATTATTGAAGAAGGCAATGAGCTTTTGCACAGGCTGGAAACGGGAGGTGTCCTTCCTATGCTGACATCATGCAGCCCGGGCTGGATTAATTTCATTGAACAGTACTACCCCGAGCTGCTGCCGCATGTATCTACGTGCAAATCGCCTCAGCAGATGTTCGGAGCCCTCGCAAAAAGCTACTATTCGGAGAAAACGGGCATACCTGTAAGGAACATTTTTGTTGTTTCGATTATGCCGTGCACGGCAAAAAAATATGAAGCGAAAAGACCGGAAATGAGAACTGACGGAATACATCCGGACGTCGATGCGGTCCTTACAACGAGAGAACTGGGCAGGATGCTCAAACAGGCGGGGATAGATTTCAATATACTTGAAGAGGAGCAGTATGACGATCCGTTTGGTATAACAACAGGAGCCGCGGTTATATTCGGTGCAAGCGGCGGTGTGATGGAAGCGGCGCTAAGAACGGTTTATGAGGTAGTAACGGGAAAAACGCTTGATAAGCTTGATTTTCACGATGTAAGGGGTATGGAAGGGATAAAGGAGGCAGAGGTGGATCTTGCCGGTACTAAAGTAAAGGTAGCTGTTGCTCATTCGCTTTCGAATGCCCGTAAAATTATGGAGCTTATTAAGTCAGGAAAATGCGAATACACGTTTATCGAAGTTATGTGCTGCCCGGGCGGCTGTATCGGCGGGGGCGGACAGCCGTACCATACGACGAATGAACTGCGCCGAAAAAGAATCGAAGCCATATATGAGGCTGACAGGGATATTCCAATAAGAAAATCCCATGAAAATCCCGCTGTTAAAGCGCTTTATGACGAATATCTTGAAAAGCCGATTGGGGAAAAATCCCATCATCTTCTGCATACGTATTATATCAGCAGAAAGAAAAGAGCGTGTTCCTAATCCGCTGCTTAAGCGATTCTGCCGGGCGCCTGCGCGAAATGCCCGCTGACACAGGCGCCCGGCATTTATTTAAAAACCTGACAATTCAAACTCGCAGGGTTCTATAGCAAGCCCCCGTTATATCCCCACTCCGCGTGTTCGCCGAATGTTATATAAAGATCTTCTGGCTTTATGTCCAGCAATTGCTCAAAAACATTGAATAACTCTATGGATATTTCTTTTTTTGATTCCCTTGATGCTTTTCCGAGTATTTTTACATCAACGTATGCGGCTTTTTCCTTTTTTACTCCTCCAAGGTAAATATCATATCTGTCACAGATTCCAACCATGAGGGAACTTTCCGACTTTCCCGGTATGAGCGAAATTGCGTTCCCTAACGCAGATTTTATTTTTTCCTTTTTATCATCCGATACCTCAAAAGAAATATTAACGCTTATATAAGGCATAACGTGAACCTCCTTAAATTTATTTATCGGTTATATATTATATCATTAATTTCTTCAATCTTCGATTGAAGAAATTATACATGGCATTTGCGATGTTATATACTTTGAGTTCCGCTGTATAATATATTTCTGGTATGCATTAAAGATTGTCACTATATATTGTATAGCGGATTTTTATTAAGGTTACATCGCAAAAGCCTTTGGTTACAATGTTCTCGGGCACCCGTCTGAAATCTGTGATTTCCACATCCAATAAATCCGCACAGGTATGGAACTATTCAGAAATTTATGCGGAATACCGATATTTGGTATAGAAAACAAAGTTTTTCATATTATAAAACTCTTTCATGGTATGCCTGGGAGGATTTTATGATAATAAAGATCGACGATAATTTTCTCGGTAACAAACGGAAGTATATCCGCCAGGTTATAATTGTTACCGCGTTTGCAGCAGTCATCCTTGTATTTTTTGATTTTGTTATAAAGCTTGAAATTGCTGCATCTTTGGGCGCCACATGTTTTATTATATTTACCGTTCCTCACAGGAACTCTTCACGGGTCAGGTACATATTGGGCGGTTATTTCATAGGTGCTGCTGCGGGCAGTATTTGTTCGGTTTTATCATGCGCTGTACCTGAGATTCCGCTGGGAATCTGGGGAGCAATCGCAATAGGTTTAAGCATGCTTTTTATGGTAATTTTCAATTTCGAGCATCCTCCCGCTTCGGCATTTTCCCTGGGAATTGTTATCGGCGGTTTTAATCCTGGCATGATTATTACGGTTTTTTCCGCGACACTGTGCCTGTTGGGCCTCCGGCATTTATTAAGAAAATGGCTCATTGATTTGATTTGAAAAGATACGTATAAAAT
>DATCLI010000187.1:0-2702 GCA_036563955.1 Clostridia bacterium
GTCCTGTAGGGTTTGCGCTTACAAATTCAACCATGACTTTTTCGCCGCGGCCGATATCAACTTCACCGTAATGCTCTTTCTTTTGATCTATAAGAACAAGGTTTTCATACAGCCAGTCATGGTTTAAAAAAAAGTTTATAAACCCGGGTCCTGCACTCTCCGCCCGGACAATATAAGTATCCCGATAATCGATTTCTTCCAGAATAATATGAGCAATCTGCGCGGGTGCTTTTTTGGCCTGCTTTGCCATCTGCATAGCTATATTAGTGGAAAAATCGCCGTGTGCCTCCTCCCTCGGCTTTTCAATCATAATTTGAGGAAGCTCAATAACGGGCAGTTTCCCTTTAGCAGCAGCCGCTGAAACGGCGTTTTTTATAACGGTTTCTATCTGGCTTCTTATTTTTTCAAAAATACTGTTCATTGAACAAACCATCCTTCGTGTTTCAATATACCTTCACATTTAATTTAGTAAAGCTTGTCAGCCTGTTATTCACTTCAATCGTGTATTCCACCTGGAACTGCCCGCCTTTGTCATCCAAACAGACATTCAGGTTTCGTGCGGTAACTCCAAGCTCGATTACTCCATTTTCGGTACTGCATCCCGAAGTATGCCTGCAGCCCTTTTTAAGAAACATCAGACTGCTTGCGGCGCCTGAACGAATCAACATTACGGAATCGGGTTCTATTTTCATTATTGTGTTTGTCCCATCCAGGCCTGTAACAGCGCTCTCATCATAGCTTATAAAATAATTGCCGTCTTTCTTGTAATAATAACCTTCGGTAATGAATTTCATTTCTGCTGCTTCTTTATCAGGTTCTTCTCTCTTGCTGTCAACCATTATCATTACATTTTTTTTCAGCATGTTTATCCTCTTTCATTCTGTTTTTATTACACAAGCACCTGATATTAAGCATAAAATGATAACTCGTGTTTATCAATATCAATGCGTTCCACATTACATATCTCTTCCCCAAGAATGAGACTTCCAAGTTCTTTAAACTTGTCAATGCTGTCACTGGTATAGTAACGGTATTGAACGGAAGAGGAATTTGTCAACAAATTTTCACTCATTAACATTTTTTCCAAAGCAGCCGCAACTTCTTCGGCTGAATTCACCATAACAATATCCTGTCCAATCACTTTCCTTATTGTATTGGAAAGGAGAGGGTAATGTGTGCATCCAAGTACAAGTGTATCTATATTTTCCTTCAATAATCCGTTAAGATATTCGAAGGCTATCATCCTTGCAATATCGTTGTCCCACCATCCCTCTTCAACAAGGGGGACAAACAGGGGACAAGACTTTGTAAATATTTTTGCGTCCGGTTCTCTTTGCTTAATGGCTTTGCTGTATATACTGCTTGCAATGGTATTTGGCGTGCCTATAACGCCTATTCTTCCTGTCCTTGATTTTCTTATCGCTGCGTCCGCACCGGGGTCTACTACTTCAAGAACAGGCACCTGAACAAAATCTTTTATTTCCGGCAGTGCAACTGAACTTACAGTATTGCAGGCAACCACTATAAGCTTCACATCCATCGAAAGCAAAAAGGCTATATCCTGCTTCGAGTATTTAATCACCGTTTCCTTTGACTTTGTGCCATATGGTGTTCTTCCGCTGTCCCCGAAATATATAAGGCTTTCACCGGGCAGTTTCCTTTTAATCTCTTTCACGACAGTCAGCCCGCCAAGGCCTGAATCAAAAACTCCTACTGGCCTGTTATCCATTACAATTCCCTTTCATATGACCTGCGGGTTTCATTAAACCGCATAAAAGCAAAATCAATAAGCCGATCCAGCAATTCACAATACGGTATGCCGCAGGCCTCCCAAAGCTTCGGATACATGCTTATATCGGTAAATCCCGGCATTGTGTTTATCTCATTAATATACACGCTGCCGGTGTTTTTTTCAACAAAGAAATCAACCCTTGCCAGCCCGGAGCAATCGAGCAGCTTAAAAGCTTCAACCGCGTATTTCCTTATTAATTGCACAGTTTTATCTTCCAATTGCGCCGGTATTATTATTTCGGAAGCATTATCTATATACTTTGCCTTATAGTCATAGAACTCATTACATGGTACCACTTCACCCACGGTCGATGCAACAGGGGAATCATTTCCAAGGACAGCGCATTCAACTTCCCTTCCGTTAATGAATTCTTCAATAAGTATCCTTCTGTCATATTTTCCGGCATTTAGTAGAGCTTCCAAAAGCTCTTCGGAATCATTAACCTTGGAAACTCCGACGGATGATCCGGCATTCGAAGGCTTCACAAAACAAGGAAAACCAATTTTTTCTTCCGTTAATTTTTGTATATGCAGGATATTTACATTTATTTCGGATCGGATTACTAAAAGATATTTCGCCTGCGGGATCCCGGCGCTTTCGAATAGTATTTTGCTTGTAGCTTTATCCATACCCACGGCGGAAGACAAAACTCCGCAGCCGACATAAGGAATACCCGCAAGCTCCAGGAACCCTTGCATAGTTCCGTCTTCACCATTGCTTCCATGCAATACGGGAAAAATTACATCTATATTTTTATTTTCATCAAAATCCAATAAAAAATCACGAATTGCAGAATTGCCGCGTGTATTCGCAGCGGATGAAGATACCGGTTTGCTGCTTAATTCATTAAGAGCAGTGCTTTCCCATTTCCCCGAACTAATATTTGAATAATCACCTGTATATCGAATCC
>DATCLI010000188.1:0-7742 GCA_036563955.1 Clostridia bacterium
CTGTAATATCAACTCGTTGTTTTCATAACTTTTTTGACACTACCAATTTTGTCGTGAATAATCCCGCATCAATTCCCTACGTTCCAAACCGCTTAATACCTTCCCGCGATTTTTTTCTCAATCATCTGAACACCAAAATACATAATGGCCGCAAGTACCGACAGGATCACAACGCTTGCCATGACAAGGTCGAGCTGAAAAACCTGGCCGCCGTAGACAATGAGGTAACCCAGGCCTGCTTTTGAAACGAGGAATTCTCCGACAATAACCCCTACCCAGGAAAGCCCGACGTTCACTTTTAAAGAGTTCATTATCACAGGAAACGAAGACGGCAGCACGACCTTTGTCAGGATCTGGCGCCTGTTCGCGCCGAGGCTTTGCACAAGCCTTACTTTTTCACAGTCGGTCTGCTTAAAACCCGTATATACTTCGAGCACGGTAACAATGAGAGATATTGTCAAAGCTACGGTGATAATAGCCAAAGGCCCCGCTCCGAGCCATACTATGAAAACCGGGCCGAGAGCTATTTTAGGAAGCGCGTTTGCCACAACGAGATACGGCTCCAAGACCTTCGAAAATGTTTCCGAGCTCCATAGAATAACAGCGATTATAACGCCTGTAATGGTGCCTAACAAAAAGCCCGCAACTGTTTCGCAAAGCGTCGTAAATACATGTATCCAAAGGCTTCCGTCGATGTACAGCCTCGACAGTGTCGCCGTAATTCTTCCCGGGCTGCTGAATATAAACGGATCGATCCATTTTAATGCGGCGGCGGCCTCCCAAACGGCAAGGAAAATAACAAACAGCATGATTCGTAAAATTATAATGCTTCGATTCCGGGACTTTATTCTTTTAAGATACTGAATCTGATCTTTTGAAACCGTTTCATAAGACATGTATATCAAGCTCCTTCCATATCATATCGAAATACTGCCGGAATTCCGGAGCTTTTCTTGATAATAACGGAGTCCTGTTTTCAATACTTAATTTGATATCTACAGAAAGTTTTATTTTTCCGGGTCGCTTTGATAATACATAAAGACGTTCTGACATGCTTATGGCTTCTGCAATATCATGCGTAACCATGACAGCGGTTTTGCCTTCTTTTTTTATGATATTGTATATGTCGTCATTAACGGCGAGCCTTGTCTGATAATCAAGAGCGGAAAACGCTTCATCCAATAACAGGATTTGCGGGTTTACGGCGAGTGTTCGAATTAATGCGGCACGCTGCCTCATTCCGCCCGATAACTGCGATGGATAATTGTCCCTGAACGCATCAAGGCCGTATTTCATAAGGAGTTCATTAACAGCACGCACGTTTTCGGAAGTAACCTCGTTCCTGATTTCCAAACCAAGCATTACATTCTTATAAATAGTCCGCCATTCGAATAAGCTGTCCCTTTGAAGCATGTACCCTATTTTGGGGTTTACTCCGTACGATTCTTCACCGAATATATATACTTTTCCTCCCGACGGTTTCAGCAGCCCCGATATTATTGACAGAAGAGTCGTCTTTCCGCATCCGCTTGGTCCGACAATTCCAACAAATTCGCCCTCGCCCACACTGAACGAGATATTCTCCAGAGCGCTGATCTCACCTTCCGGAGTATGATAACGCTTTGCTACCTTTTCCAATTTTACCGCCGGAATCAACGGAACTCCCCCACTCTTTACAGTACATAGACAGTATATGCAGTATCCGCAGCGTAAGTTACTGCAAGCCGGATAAGCCGTGCGATCCGGGGAATGCCGCCGCGCGCCGGATAAAAAACTCTGCTGTTTTGAACGGGAGTTTACCATTCAGCCTTGAATTTTGGCATGAAAAAAACAGGCGTATTTCACACCTGTTTCGCTTGATTTATAATAATTTGCGTATGTATTGTCATTCCGTTTGATTTATCTCATGCCTCGGATACCTTTTTACAAGCACCGCAGCCTTTGTTATTGCCGATATTACATCCACTTCGAACTGGACCTTTAAATTATTTATTTTTGAATATACCTCGCCCTTTTTTGTAACGACATACTGCGGGGGCAAATCATTAAGAGCTTTTGCGGCTATATCCATCATGCAGACTTCACACTTGCACATGTTTATATCCTTCAAAACATCATCCATACAATGGAAAACAACTTCTTCCATATAGTTTTTAATTACCATTTACAACTCCTCCTAACTCACTAATCATATCCTTAAATAAAACAGCGGAAGAAATTGCCTGACAATTTCAACACACTAAGCTGCTATATATTATATATCAACTCTTTCCAACTCTCAAACAGTTTATTTTCAGCATCCTCGTCTACCGTTACGTCGGTCCACCACTGAAATGCGCTGAGACTGCTGAAAAACATAATATCCTTGCCGTTATATGTTCTGCAGCCTTTTTCAGCGGCCATCTGCAAAAGCTTTGTCTGCGGCGGGTTATATATCATATCTAACACAATATGATGCGGAAGCGGTTGAAATCTTTCAGGCAATGGGTTTACATCAATTTTTGGAAACATGCCGTTTGGTGTGGCATGAATAATGATTTCTGCGTTGTAAAAACTGTGAATTGCATCCGGGTCATTTAGTTCGGCTGCAAACGAAATTTCACCGTAATGTTTGTTGACGGCTTTGCTTAAATCGTGCGCTTTTTGCGCCGTCCTGCTTGTAATTGCAAGGCTCTCGCAGTGCTCCCGCGCGCATGCCATGGCAATCGCTTTTCCGATTCCGCCCGCGCCGAATAAAAAAATCCTTCTTCCCGCAAGCTGCTCACCCGTTATGACAGGAAACGCTTTAATAAAAGCGGCAATTTCGGTATTATGCCCATGAAATCCGTTTTCGTCAATTCGGACAGCATTTACCGCGCCGCACACCTGTGCTTCATCCGTTTTAGAGACAAGTATTTGTTCGAGTTCACATCTATGCGGCGTATCAACAAACACGCCTTTGAAATTCAAGATCCTGAGCGCATCCAATATCATATGAATATCGCATTTTTCTGTGTTAACCGGTATCATGACCGAATTATACCCGATAAACCCGCTGATAGTATTAAAATTCCCCGGTATGAGCGAAAAACCTGTGTGATTGCCCGCCAGTCCGTATAAAGATGTCATCCCGTCTATATTTATGCCAAACATATTAACCTCACCCCCGCTTTGTAAGGAAAGAAACTCAGATAGGATCCTTTTTGACAATTATTTTCTCTAAAAACCTCTTAAGACGCACCGTTATCGGTTCATCCACATCAAGGGGCTCAACCAGGATCGTGGTTAAGCCAAGCCTGTTCCCGCCGCGTATGTCTGTAAACAACTGGTCTCCGATTACAGCAGTTTCGGACGGTATTAGCCCGAGCTTGGACATAGCCCTGTAAAAACCTCTTTTCGACGGTTTAAACGAACGATATGTCGCGTATAATCCAAGTTTTTCGTTAAATACCTGCACTCTTCTTTTTGTAGCGTTTGATACAATCGCGGTCTGTATTCCGTTTTCCTGAAAATATTTAATAAGCTCAATAACTTTTTCATCCGGGATTTTTTGTTTATGAGTAATAAGCGTATTGTCTATATCAAGCAGCACGCCTTTGATTCCTCTATCCTTAAGCCAGTTTATATCAAGTGAGAAGATTGACTTGACGAACAAATCCGGTTGCAGACCTTTGCCCATATTTGTCCTCCTTTTGTCGTTATCATATCAAAATTGACAATAGCACGCAAGATTTTGTTTGCAGTATGCATGTTTGGTGTGGTAAAATACTTTTTAAAATAATCATGTTTTCACACAGCCTTTTTTAGGCTATATGAGATAGGTTTTCTTTTTTGCGGATGTTTATTTAAATTATATTTTTCCTGTACCTCTGTTAAGGAGTGTATTATTAAAGGAGTGGTTATTGAATGAAAATATTGGTGGAAAAAACAAAGGAGCCCAGGAAAAAACCATCGCCCGAAGGACTCACGTTTGGAACAGTCTTCTCGGATCATATGCTTGTCTGTAATTATTCCCCCGAAAAGGGATGGCACAATGCGCGGATTACTCCATACCAGGCTTTGCCGATTCCGCCTTCGAATATGACTATTCATTACGGACAAAGCATCTTTGAAGGGCTTAAAGCATATAAAACAGCGGATAAAAAGGTTAACCTGTTCAGACCTTCTGAAAACATAAAAAGGCTGAACTTGTCATGCAAACGCATGTGTATACCCGAGATCGATGAAAAATTCGGCGTCGAAGCAATAAAGGCGCTTGTCGATACCGACAGGGACTGGATACCCGAAGAATACGGCACATCGCTTTATATCCGTCCGTTTATTTTTGCAACCGACCCCTATCTCGGCGTCCGTCCTTCCGAAACATACCTGTTTGTTATCATAACCGGCCCGGTTGGAGCTTATTATAAGGAAGGGATAAACCCTGTAAAAATTTATGTTGAAACCAAATACGTGCGTGCCGTGGTCGGCGGGCTCGGCGAAGCAAAAGCATCCGCAAATTACGCCGCGAGCCTGAAGGCACAGGTTGAAGCAAAAGAAAAAGGCTATACACAGGTGCTTTGGCTTGACGGGATTGAAAAGAAATATGTTGAAGAAGTCGGAACAATGAACGTCTTCTTTGTAATAGGTGATGAAATTGTTACCCCTGCTCTTACAGGAAGCATTCTTCCCGGCATTACACGAAAATCGTCAATTGAGCTTCTAAAATCATGGGGATATAAAGTAAATGAGCGCCGCATCACAATTGATGAGATTTATGAAGCTCATCACAATGGAATGCTTAAGGAAGTATTCGGGACGGGAACCGCAGCGGTAATCTCGCCCGTAGGTGAATTAAACCGCGACGGAGAAATAATAAAAATAAACAACGGAGAGATTGGTCCGATTTCGCACAAACTTTACGATACAATAACCGGGATTCAATACGGCAGAATACCCGACAAATTCGGATGGATTGAGCAGATCTGATAAAAACCACTTGCACAGGCTGCTCATATATATTATAATAATATTCGCTGTTAAATGGTTTGCACACCTGCATAAACCATTTTGGTGAATATTGCGGACTGGTGTAATGGTAGCACGAATGACTCTGGATCATTTTGTTAGGGTTCAAATCCTTAGTCCGCAGCCACCCTGCTATTAAAAAACCGGCTTTTCCAGAAAGCCGGTTTTTTTGTAGTTCTATTTGTTTTTTCTTGCCGCGCCTTTATAGTCTTTCGTCGGAATCAAATTGTTTGACGCAAGTCTTTTTTTCGCCTTCGCAATTGCCGACTTATATTGCGGCAGCCAATGTTCTTCTGCTGCCAGCATTTCATCCGTCATCTGCCATATTTCGGGCGGATTCAAAACAGCACCTACGAGAGGATCCATCATCATAGCCTGTCTTAGAAGCCGATCATCTCCATGAACCGCCGCTTCAACAGCCAGTCTCTGAACTGAAATACTTGCATTGCATACCGCAGCACAGCCTAATGGCAAATCCCCTACTATGGGGATATTTATACCGTTTGCATCAACATAACCCGGAACTTCAACAATAGCATCCGGCGGGAGATTGGTAATCACTCCTTTATTTACAACATTAAAATGTCCTCTGTATACCCTTCCCGTTTCAAGCCCTTCAACTATGTATGAGCCATGTTCAGAGCTTCTTTCAGCAGGATCAAACTTCTTCGCCGGTTCTTCCATCCATTTTGGAAAATTCTTTTCAAACCAATCCCTTGTTTCAGTGCACTCTCTCAAATACCCTCCCGTTTCGCCGTTTATCCATGTACTAAGGTCAACCCAGCTCATGATTTCATCAGGCCTTTTCCTGTACCACGGCACATACTCGCTCAAATGCCCGTTTGATTCGGTGCTGTAATATCCGAATCTTCTCAGCATATCTATACGCACCTTTTCCGTTTTGCTGAATTCGGGATGTTTTTCAAATGCCTGCAGGAGTTCCCCCGTCATATCTTTACCGTTGTGCCTGACTTGAATATACCATGTCTGATGGTTAATACCGGCGCAAATGATATCGACCTCATCTTTTTTCAAGCCCAATACTTCCGCTATTTGCTCATGCCCATGCTGCACTCCATGGCATAATCCGATCGTATTTACACCGCCGTATTTATTGCACGCCCATGTAATCATTGCGTTAGGGTTGGCATAATTTAAAAATAGACAGTCTTCCCTGGCCACTTCGCGTATATCCTTGCAAAAGTCCAACATTACAGGAATTCCTCTTTGCCCGTACATTATGCCCCCCGCGCATATGGTATCCCCTACGCACTGGTCAACTCCATATTTCAGCGGTATCTCAATATCCAGTTTAAACGCATCAAGCCCGCCTATTCTGACCACGTTGAATACGTATTTAGCGTTTTCAAGCGCCGCCCTGCGGTCCGTTGTTGATTGAATTTTGATATTTAATTTGTTTTCATCGATGTCTCTCTGACATATCCGCGTGACCATTTCCAGGTTTTTTTCATTGATGTCCGTAAAAGCAATCTCAATGTCCCTAAATTCCGGAACAGATAAAAGATCGCTTAAAAGCTTTCTTGTAAACCCGATACTTCCCGCACCTATAAAAACAACCTTAAAAGACATATGATAACCTCCTGTACAGTCTTTAAATTATTGAAGAAAATAATTGTATGCAAATTTATTTATAACCTCAAATTGTACCGTCCCATGTCCCGACATTTTGAGCATTTAGTTCTTCTTCGCCGAACCACCTTGAAGTAACTGTTTTTATTTTTGTATAGAAACGTATTCCATCCTTGCCCAGTGTATGCAAATCACCGAAGAACGATTTTTTATGACCTGAAAACGGGAAAATACCAATCGGGACAGGTATTCCCACATTAATACCAACCATGCCGCCATCCGTATAACGGACAAATTCCCTCGCGTAAAAGCCATTCTGCGTGAATATGACCGACCCGTTCGCATATGGGTTTTCGTTCATAACTTTTAAACCCTCGTCAAAGTTTCTGACTCTTTTTATGCAAAGCACGGGTCCAAAAATTTCTTCCCTTCCCACCTTCATGTCGTTTGTAACATAATCAAATATTGTCGGTCCGAGATAGAACCCGTTTTCGTACCCCTTTACTTTTACTCCCCTTCCATCGAGTATCAGCTTTGCCCCCTCCTTGACGCCGTCGGAGATGCACTGCTCAACAAAATTAAGATGTGATCTCGTTACCAGTGGACCAAGCTGTGATGTTTTTTCATAAGCAGGGCCAATAACTCTTTCCCTGCTAAACTGTATAAGTGTTTGGGCCAGTTCATCCGCAATATCATCCTGTGCGACAACAACGGGCAATGCCATGCAGCGCTCCCCCGCACACCCCAAATACGCATTTACTATACTTCTTGCCGTTCTTTTGACAGGTGCGTCATCGAGAACAAGCGCATGGTTTTTTGCCTCGCACAATACCTGCACTCGCTTCCCATGTAACGCGGCAGTGGAGTAAATATGCCGGCCAACGGAAGTTGATCCTACAAATGTTATACCATCAATATCCGGATGCTTCAATAGTGTTTCCGCTTCATTTCTGCTGCATGTAACAATATTCAATACTCCGTCGGGTAAACCCGCCTGTTTGTACAGTTCCGCAAAACGCATTGCGGTAAGCGGCGTTACACTCGACGCCTTAAGAACAATTGTATTTCCGCATGCGATGCACATAGGAGTCATCCAACCCATCGGTATCATTGCGGGAAAATTGAAAGGCGCTATCCCGGCAAAAACTCCAACAGGTTCTCTGTAT
>DATCLI010000189.1:0-6099 GCA_036563955.1 Clostridia bacterium
CTCCCAATGCTTTACGCAGCCCGATTTCTGTTGTGCGTTCGGTTATTGACACAAGCATCATGTTCATAATCCCTATTCCGCCGACAATAAGAGAAATAGCGGCAATACCGGCAAGCAGCAGTGACATCATCGACATAATCGATTGAAACGATTCAATGATATCGCCCATGTTAAAAATCGTGTACGAGTCTTCCTTGTAGTTGAATGCGCGGTTTAGAACCCCCTTGATTTTGACAACGGTTTCATCGGCAAGATTTGTATCCCGAAGATAGACATCGAGACTTGATATGTCCTTTATACCCAGGCTTTGAAGCGCTGTTGTATATGGAATAATTACAACATCGTTAGTGGAACCCATACTAAACCCTCTTGAAGCTTCAAGGGTACCTACTATTGTATACGTGATTCCGTTTATCAGTATTTTTTCACCGATTGGATTTACCCCGAAAAACAAATCATTAACAAAATTGCTGCCAATAACCGCAACACGGCTTTCATTTTCCAAATCGAGTATATTAATTGCTCTCCCGCTGCGGATAAGATCAGGGTCGGATTTGAAGTACACTTCATTTTTCCCTTGTACCGACACATTTTCAATAACACTGCCTTTATATACAATCGCAGTTTTGCAGGATATTGTCGGTGATATGCCTTCAACGTTATCAACAGTTTTTATTGTCTCCGCATCGTCGCGGGATAAGCCCTGTTTCAGCGGTGTACCGATAATATTTATGAATATTTTGTTGCCCCCGAGTGCGGTAACCTCCGCACTGATATTGTCCGCAGCGCCGCGAACGAGAGTAATTAATGCAATTATTGACGCAACGCCGATCACAATACCAAGCATCGTTAAAAAAGAACGCAGTTTGTTTTTTGTTATATTCATCCATGACATCCTGATGTTCTCAAGAAACAAATGGTTTCAGCTCCTGTTCGGATACTATCCCGTCAAGTATATGGACAATCCTTTTTGCACGCGCCGCTATATTGCAGTCGTGTGTTATCATCACTATCGTTATGCCGTCACGATTTAATTCTTCAAAAAGCGAAACTATCTGGCTGCCTGTTTTCTGATCCAGAGCTCCTGTCGGCTCGTCGGCGAGAAGAACCGAGGGGTTCGTTACCATTGCTCTTGCTATGGCGACACGCTGCTGCTGCCCTCCTGAAAGCTGGTTTGGCAGGTTGTGCATTTTATCCGAAAGCCCAACCCTTTCAAGAATCTCCATAGCTTTTGTTTTCCGTTCCGAAAAAGGCATACCCGAATAAATCAAAGGAAGTTCAACATTCTGAAGCGCAGTGAGCCGCGGCAGGATACAGAAGTTTTGAAAAATAAATCCGATCTCTCTGTTTCTGATTGAAGCCAGTTCAAATTCGTCCATATCAAGAATATTCCTGCCGGATAGTATGTATTCGCCTGACGTTGGAATATCAAGGCAGCCGATAATATTCATAAGCGTAGATTTTCCGGATCCCGAAGGACCAAGTATCGATAAAAAATCACCTTTTTCCACGGTAAGATTCACGTTTTTAAGGACTTTTAATTCCTCTGAGCCGACATAATAGCTTTTACAGATGTTACGCATTAATAAAACAGCCTGCATTAATTTCCGCCTCCAATATATACCCTGGCGTTCTTTCCTCCCTCCGGGAAAAGAATATCTTCAAGCGCGATATTCCTTTTGTAAAAAACACTTTCTCCCGGAGAAACGCCGCTTTTAATTTCAACCGCGGTTCCGTCGGTAATTCCTGTTGTAATCATTGCTTTAACCACCGATTTTTTTTCGTCAAGCTTCAGAACGTAAGGATTATTCCGCTCATCAAACTGAATTACATTCATCGGCAGTAAAACAGCACCGCAGACATTGTCGCTTAAAAGCATTACCTCGGCGGACATGCCTGTTCTGATACCGTCTTCCTTCTCTATATCAATAGAGGCTGTGTAAAATGTGACTCCATTCATTATTTGTCCCTCTTTTGATATGTTATTTATTACGCCTGTAAACTCCTTTCCTATTGCTCCTATTCTTACTGTTGCCGTTTTTCCTGCTTCAAGCTGCGCTACATCGTATTCATCGACCTTGAAAACAACCTCAAGGTTATCGAAATCCACAATGTCCATAATTTCCATTCCGGGTGTGAGCGGAACATTTTCTTCCGCACGGATATTAACAACCTCGCCTTTTATCTTTGATCTAAGTTCTGCTCCTTCCGCTGTCGTTGCAAGAAGGGAACCCTCTTCAACAATGTCGCCTTTTCGGACATGAATTTTTTTTAACCGCGTTATGTTTTCAGCTATAATCTTTTGCCTGTTTTTTGATACTACATTTCCGGAAAATGAGTAATAAGTTGCTATATCTCCGGTTTCTGCCTTAACGCTCTTGTATGCGATAGCCGACGGACGCATTGCTTTGTATGCTATATACCCTGTTACAGCGGCGGCGATAATACCGGTTGCAATCCATTTTGCAAGCTTTAGTTTTTTTTTAATCCCCATATTTAAGATCCTCTCATTTTAAATAACAAAAGAAATGCATAGGCTGGAGCAGCCTGTATATAGGTTTTGCCTATGATGGTATAAATATGCACTTAAAATATAACGAAAGAAAATTATATTAAGAATAAATAACGACATTGGAAAAATTATTTATGATATGTTTCGCCGTGTATTATCGAATACATAACTATCGAATTAAATATTATACTGCATGGAAATCCTATATTTGTTTTCGTAACTCTTCATATTCATCAGGTGATATTTCTATATCTTTCAATATTTTTCTAATAAGGCCCCTTCCCAAATCTTCCCCGTGAAATGGAATAACCGTAGTCCTTCCATCCATGTGCTTATAAATTTTATGACTTCCTTTTTGACGTATCTCCTTGAACCCAAGGGTTTCCAATATTTTCGCCATATCTTTGGAAGGGATAATAGTTAGTTTACTCATACAACAACCTCAATTTGCTGGACACCCACAAACTCGTTTGGATAGAACCCATCATCTTCGGTTTCCATGCACAATTCAATTGCCTCTTTTATTCTTGGAAGCAATTCTTCTACTGTTTTGGCCTGAGTATGGCAACCCTTTAGCGCTGGAACAGAACCAACATATATTCCGTCTTCATCCTTTTCAATAAGGATTGTAAAGTTTAACTTCCTCATTATTACCACCTCAAAGTTATTATACCACATTCTCAGCCATTGTCATGGGCTTATAAAATGAATAATTGCCTGTAATTATGTTCCCATAAGTATCAGTTAGACAACAATGTCGGCATACTTAATTTTGCTTAGATTTTATGTGAATGCTAAACTTCTGCTCATTTATGATACGGCTCGTTGTTTATTATTTTAAAACAGCGGTATATCTGCTCAAGAAGAATTACTCTCGCGAGTTGGTGGGGGAACGTCATGTTCGAAAGACAAAGATTGTAATCCGCTTCTTTAACAAGCTGCCTGTCAAGGCCGGTTGACCCGCCGATTATAAAAGATATGCGGCTTTTGCCCGCAATCATCAGTTCTTTCAGTCTTTGGGCAAACTGCGGGGAATCAGGCTGTTCACCTTTCAGATCAAGAGCGATAACATAGGAATCCTTTAATAAAGCCACTTTTATTCTTTCCGCTTCCTTTTCCCGCGCCTGTTCTTCTTCGCGGCTGCTTAAAGACTGGGGCGCCTTCTCTTCCGCAACTTCAACAATTTCCGTTTTGCAAAAACGGGAAAGCATTTTTATATAATTATTAACGGCGTCTTTTAAATACTTTTCCTTAAGTTTACCTACGGATACTATTTGAATATTCAAGAATGCATTCCTTTCAATTTTTCGGCAGACACCCTGCAGCAAATGTGCAAGGCCGACTAAGACGATGATTCAACCAATGCTTATAATATCAAAATCAGACAACCAGTGATTCACTCACTCTGTCGCGGTATGCTATGCCGACATAAACGTCGCGTCCCGCTGTAATCGATTTTTCTGTCAATGCATTCTTTACCGTTTGAAACGCGAGCTCCGGAAAATTATTTTCCTTACTCAGATGACCCAGCAAAAACTTCTTTGTACCGTTAACGGCAAGATATGCGACAACTTTTGCAGCCACATCATTGCACAGGTGCCCTTTATCACTCATTATGCGCTGCTTTAAGGGCCAGGGGTATCTTCCTACTTTCAGCATTTCAACGTCATGGTTGGATTCCAGTAAGATAATATCGCTTCCTATAAGGTTACTTAAAAGCGGCCTGTTTATATGCCCGATATCTGTGGCGATCGTTACTTTTTTTCTGTCGCAGAAGAAGTTGAATCCTACCGGCTCAACCGCATCATGAGGCGTATTGAATGTATTTACTTCAATATCACCTATTTTAAAAGGCTGTCCGGTCGAAAAAATCCGAATACAATCGGAGTCTATATTATTAAGGCTTAAGCGCATTGCTTCCCATGTCTTTTCATTTGCGTAGATCGGGATTCCATACCGGCGTGACAAAACACCCGCACCGATAATATGATCCATATGCTCATGACTTATCAGAATTGCCCGAACATTTTTTATGCTTCCTCCGACGAAAGCCATTGATTTTTCTATTCTCTTTCCGCTTAGCCCAGCATCAACAAGGATATGCGTGCTTTGACTTGATATATAGACGGAATTCCCGCTGCTGCCGCTGTACAAGCTTGCAAGTTTTAACATGTCTTTATCCCCTGGTTGTTCTACGATTTTTCATCTGTAACACGCTGGATATCCGCTCCAAGATTTCTAAGCTTCTCTTCAAGTTTCTCATAACCGCGGTCGATACATTCTATATTCGAAACAATTGTTTCACCGTGTGCCATCATCCCTGCAATTACCATCGCCGCTCCGGCCCTCAAATCCATTGCGCGTATCGGCGCGCCGCTGAGACGGGTGACTCCTTCAATTACGGCCATTCTGCCTTCAACCTTTATATTTGCACCCATCCTTTTCAATTCGTCGACATATTGGAAACGGTTGTCCCAAACTCCTTCTGTAATTGTGCTCGTACCTTCGGCTCTGCATAACAAAACCGTAGAAGGCGGTTGAAGGTCGGTCGGGAACCCCGGGTATGGCAGGGTTTTTATATTTACTTTATGAATTTTGTCTCTGCCAGTTACACGAATGCTGTCATCAAACTCTTCAACCTTTACATTCATTTCCTGGAGTTTAGCGGTTAAAGACTCCATATGTTTCGGAATTATGTTCTTAACAAGCACATCTCCGCGTGTGGCAACCGCAGCGATCATAAAAGTACCGGCTTCAATTTGATCGGGAATTATCATATAAGTGTGTCCGCCCTTTAGTTCCTTCACACCCCTTATTTTAATAACATCGGTTCCCGCCCCTTTTATGTCGGCGCCCATAGCATTGAGGAAGTTTGCCAGGTCGACTATATGGGGCTCTTTTGCCGCATTCTCGATAGTCGTTATTCCTTCGGCTTTTACCGCAGCAAGCATAATATTTATTGTTGCCCCCACGCTCACGACGTCAAGATAAATCGGCGCGCCGACAAGCTTATTCGCGGCGATTATAACCTTTCCGTGTTCTATGTCAACTTTTGCACCAAGAGCTTCAAAACCTTTTATATGCTGATCTATCGGCCTGACTCCAAAATCGCAGCCTCCGGGAAAAGTGACAACAGCTCTTTTAAATTTACCAAGAAGCGCTCCCATCAAATAATATGAAGCACGAAGTTTGCTTATCTGACTATCTGTTGCCACATAGGAGTTTACATTTGAAACATCGACTTTCATCGTGGAACTGTTAAGATTTTCGATTTTTGCACCAAGATTTTTCAAAATATTCTTAAGAATTGTTATGTCTAATATATCGGGAACGTTTTCAATTATACAGCTGCCTTCAGACAGAATTGTGGCAGGAAGGATCGCTACAGCGGCATTTTTTGCCCCGCTAACCGTAACTTCTCCCTTTAGCCTCTTTTGTCCGTGAATAATCAGTTTTCCCAATATGAAACACCATCTTTCCAGTTCTTTTGTAAAAGTATAACTTTATTGATATTCCGGCATACATTACCCTAAAATGCAGGATTAAACTATCAGGATTTCTTAAATTATTATACCACTATATATCAT
>DATCLI010000190.1:0-8761 GCA_036563955.1 Clostridia bacterium
ATATAGCAGGAGAGCTCGAGGCTATTTTCGTATATGACGCTCATGTACAGGCAACCGATGATCCTCTGGCAAAAAAAGTGATTGCAGACATAAGGGATGAGGAAAAAGCACATGTGGGAGAACTTATGACCCTGCTTCGCCACCTGGATCCCGAAGAGGCTGAACATTTCGCCGAAGGCGAGGAAGAAGTCAGAGAAATGCTTGAGCAATTGAATATTGTTGAAAAACCACTTTCAGCCAAATCTGAAAGCACTATAGGAAGCCTGATAGGCAAATAAGGAGGGGTAATATGGATTACTTATCAAGAGAAGGTTCTCCGATTTCTGCTGAGCTTTGGGAGAAAATTGATGATGCTGTTGTATCAACGGCAAAAAAATTTCTGACAGGAAGAAGATTTATAAGCATTTATGGACCCGTAGGGGCGGGCATCCAAAGCATCAATGTCGACAACATCTCGGAATTGGATGAAACCGAAGGAAGCATCTCGGTCATTAAGGGAAGAACATACCAGCATATTCCTTTGATTAATCAAGACTTTGTACTTCTGTGGAGAGATCTGGAATTCAGCGAGCAAACGGGATTGCCTGCCGACCTTTCCTCAGCGATACGGGCGGCTTCCCAGTGCGCTTTAAAAGAGGATGAATTGATTTTCCTGGGCAATGATGAATTGGGATACAAAGGCCTTTTAACCGACGACGGGATTATTAAGCTGCCCATATCGAATTGGAGCGAAGGAGAAAATCCTTTTAAAGACCTTTCGGCAGGATTAGCCAAATTCGTGGAGAATGGAATTGCAGGAAGAAAAGCCCTCGTTGTCAGCCCAAATCTATTTGTCCAACTGCAGAGAATCCAGCCGGGCACGGGAGTAACCGAATATGACAGAATAAGCAAACTCCTGGACGGTAATATTTTCAGCACGCCCGTATTAAAGAACGATAAAGCCGTTCTGGTCTGCTCCGAGCCGCAAAATGTGGATTTGGTTATCGGACAGGATATGGTTACATCTTATCTTGAAACCAGAAATCTGAACCATTACTTCCGTATAATAGAAACTATTCTTCTAAGGATTAAGAATAAAGAGGCAGTTATCGTATTCGGATAATACGCGGGGCACTTAATAATTATTACCAAATGCAAGCCAAAACTACAACTGAAATTCTGCGTCAGATATGAATAAAAGTATGCGAATCGGTTATTTAATAAATGTTGGGGCGGTTTAAAAAGCTGCTCCAGCATTTTTAATTATAAAACTAAGCATTTCCTGCTGCCAGACAGCTTTTGTTTAACGAACTATCCTGTAAGGTTCCTTAAAAGTGCCTTTCCCTTCCATACCCCATCCTGAACGAAGATAAATGCATGGAACAATCCCAACATCCTCCACAATGGCATCTTTCATATAAATGTACCCATCCTTTTCAACTATTCGCAGCATTGAATCATTGCTGTAATAAGGCGTATCCAGCCAATAAGGCATTGATTTTTTAATTTTCATTCCATTCCGGCTCATATCAGCTATATGTTTCAAATTAGGAAGGGTAACGATATCATGAACATTCACAGCATAGGAATTATCATAATCCCTGTCGGAAAGCGCCGGAACATGTGACCAGAAAATCTCCTGATCCCCCATCTCTTTCAGGAAAATATTTCCTGCGGACAACAGCACTTTGTGTCTCACTGTTTCAAATAACGCCAGTTCCTCATCAGAGAAACATTTTAAGAAATCACCGTTGAGGTAGGCTCTGATTCTGCTGTTCGCCCAGATATTGCTCCCATATTTTTCAAGGGCAGCATTTGAGGGAACAGATTCGGAAAAACTGCCTTTTGTCACAGGTTCAACGGCTAAAAGCGTGTATACGCCATTTTCATTATTTATAATCTGCCAGATTATTTTTTTGCCGTTATACTCGCCGAGTTCAATAAAAGACCCTATCATGTCTGTTTTACGTGAAGAAGTAAGTGCAGCCAAACCGTATGAAACGAGGATTATACATAATCCGCACACAACGGCTGCCGGGATTAGCTTACGCCTGGGCACGCGATCGAGTATCGGCACGATTCCGGATATACCTTCAAATAGCAGGTATATGAGAAATATTACTATAAAATCGACGCTTTGGACGTAGGCAAACAAGTGCTTTGCAATATCACCCTCTCCATTGGCCATGTAAGGGATACATAAGTTATATAAAACGCAGCCTGCAGTCGCAAATGCAGCCCCCATTAACAAAAAGGCTTTAACCCTGTTTTCCCTGTAAACTGTTACACCCTTATAAAAAAGATAAGCAAACGCAGCCAGGATAATCAGCAAATTGAATCCCAAATGGCCAAACGGCAATACTTTACGCAAGCTCCCCCAAAACTCAAAGGTTGTGTAAAAAGTCAGCCTGGGTTCCTGCGGTCCATAATTGGATAAGTACACCGATCTTACCATACTGCTGCTAAGCGCAGAAATATGAAGCTTCTCAAGAAAATAACCGGGATGCTTCAGATAAAATAAAGCAATCTTAATCTTATTTATTTTGGAAAATTCTTCTTTAAACTGCTCGCTATGTATTGTCTCCTTAACCGATGACATGTAATAATTGGTGTTTTTAAGCTTCGCCATATAAGGCGGTAAATTGAGGTCCTCAACATATTCCTGTGCTTGTTCCTCGCCTGTATTTCGAAGAACCCCGAAAAAGATCGAATTATAATTCGTTTGAAATTCCATCCATTTTGGAATCGATATATAGATAAGCATTAGTAATGCAAGGGCCCCGGCTGTCGACAGAACTGCAAAGAGCCTGCTTTTTTTGCCGTACAGCATAAGAATGCCGGGCAAAAGGAATATCAGCACAAGGAATGCTACCGGTATATTCGCAAATTTTGACCAGCCATAGGCCAGCATGGAAAGTATAAAGCGCAGGTAGTTTCTTTTTTTCGGCTTTTCATGAAAAAGCGTGATTCCAAAAGCGACTGAGAAGACAAAGAAAATAATTTGCAGCGCTTCGCCGTATAAGGAATTAAAATAAAGCACATAGCCGACGTCACAGAGCATAACAATAACAATTAATTTCAAAGCTATGTCAAGCCACTGACGCCTGAGACGGATGCTCGAAAAAAGCGCAAACAGCGCTAATCCGTAAAGAAACGTATAAATTATGCCAAGTGCTTCAATCCTGTAAATGCGGCTGTCAGTGCCGGTAATGGTATTAATAAGAATGTTTGCGCCAATGGACAGTTTTATAAAAATATTCTGTATGGAAGGATAATCCTGGAAATCCTCGACATGGAAGAGTGCGTTTAAGATTTTTTCCTGCTCTGTTTCGCCTTTATATGCTATGTAGTAATTATTTTGATAAATGAATCTGCGCTGCTCTGCCGGAACGCTGTAATCCAAACCATTTGAGTACAGGACTCTTTCAAAATCCCCATTGTCCGAAAGGCCAACAGGCGCCCCGGAGAACAAAATATAAATAATTACGATTACCGCAAGCAAAGAAAAAATGATGTTTTTTATCAAGTTGTCTTTAGTCTGAGCCATACGCACAAACTCCTTATGTTTTTTTAGTTCCCTTAAGACATAGTATATCAATTACTGAACAAGTCTTTCCAGTCCCCTGTTTTACCCAATGATTTATGGTTCAGCGCGTCCCAACAATAACTGAACCAGCAGAAAAGACCAAAATTCGGTGTTCCGTCCTCCTTATATGTACCATATAAAAACAATGCCTGCGGACAAAATTTATTCTCCGGACCGATAGATATTTTTCCCATAATTCCTACACTCCTTCTTTTTCAAGATTTTTGATAATTCGCCTGAGTTGATTCTCAAAATCAATAATTTCAGCATCTGTGAAACCGTCATAGAATATCTCGCTCATTTTGTCCGATATCTCGTCATATTTTTCGCGGTATCCTTTGGATTTTTCAGTCACCGATATGAATATCTGCCTGCGGTTTTTCCTGTCGGGTATTCTTTCTATCAACCCCGCCGCTTCCATACGGTCGAACATACCGGTAAGTGTTGTTTTAGCCAGCGAAGTCAGCCGCCCAATTTCCGTGATCGTTAACGGTCCATGCTCCCACAGAACATAAAGTATGCGGCCCTGAGCGCCATTGAAAATATCAACGCCGCTTTCTTTTAACAGCTTTTCAAAAACTCGGCCGTTAAGATGCCGGATTTGGGATAAAAGGAAACCACCATAAGTTTTCGTTGTAAATCACCTTCTATATAGTATAGTTCTATTTAGTATAGTACTATATAGTACTATATTTGTCAATAATAGCATACCTGCCATTTTTATCATTCTCACATGAGACGCAAAACTATGGGATTTAAGAGCGCAATATTGATTGGGAAACCCGGAGGTAAAGTTAGGAAAAAAGATTTGTAAAATCAGGATTATTCGCTTGCAAAAAACAGCATGCACCGGTATCATAGGATTATTAAACGAAGGAGGTGGAAATTAATTGAAATTTATAAATTACATCTTAAAATACGCAGGTGTCGCTGCAATACCGGTCTATATCATTTTTACATATGCATCCCATATTCACAATCGAAAAATCAATCCACTGGAATTTTGGCTCAGCGAATACGGCAATCCTATTTTTAATCCTTCCGGAGCGGTAATATACAATACGGGATGTGTGCTCACTGCCATACTGCTGGCCATCTTCTATATCGGTATGTATCGCTGGTATAGACGAGGCCGCACAGCAAGGAGATTCAACATCGCCTATATGGCTGCGCAGGCAAGCGGTCTCATTGGATCTGTATTTGTGATACTCACAACAATTTATACGCTTGGCACGGATAATCAAATGCACAGCATATTCAGTACAGCCAACATGATAGCAATGGATTTCTTTCTCAGCTTTACCGCCACCGGGTTTTTAATGAACCCGAAAATACATAAAAGTGTCGGTATATTCGGCTTCTTCGCATCCGCTTTCAATGTCGTTACAATGAACGCGTTTTCGGACTTCTATATATCTGAGTGGATTTTCTTTCTTCTGTTTATGATCTATATGATTCTAGTTGCAGTGCAATACGAGAAGCTTGCTGTACAAAAAACGGATGTTTCTTAAGGATATGCACTCAACATGCCTTCAAAAAAATGCTGCCTGAACCAATGTATTGCAGCATCCAGGTTTTAGTATATGCTAAGAAACGAATAACTTCGATTTACTTTAATTGAGCTTTGCGAGTACGGCAATCTGCAAAACAAAGAAGCCACCGTTACATCATTGATTAAGCGTGAAGATATTCATTTTCCAATAATTTCCTTGAAGAATTCCACTGCACCGTTCACATCATTTTCATCCGGATGTCCTTTTGCAATTCCGCCGAATAACTTAAAAGGACCGAATGTGTCAAAGCCTCTGCATCCATAGGTCCCAAGCAGCTGGCAGGACTTATCCCTGATGATCTTTTCTATTTTCTTCGTGTAACCTTTACTTTTCAAACCATAGGTATTGATGAGAAATACTCGCTTTTTGCCCGGCAGGTTATTCCTGGCAAACTCAATAACATCCCTGCTGAATTTGCCGTAATAAATACCGGATGCAAAACCTATTATGTCGTAATCGGATAAGTCTGCTTCTTTACATTCAACTACATTGATTAGTTTCACATCACTCAATTCCTTAATGGCATCCAAAAGTTTCTTTGTATTCCCATGATGCCGGGAATAGTATGCAATAACAATCTTCATAAGAACAACTCCCGTTTTGTTTGATTATTTATTTGAAGAGTGTAATATCAACTTGATAATAAAGATCCCAGTTATATCCAAACGATTATAAGCATTATTTACGGGATACATGCGCTCTATTATAATAAATAGTAAGCAATATTACAAAAAATAGCGATGGATATCGTATAGCTATCCGGAGAATACTGTTTAAGCTTCTCCGGGAAAATATCTTCAAAGGAGGCCGGTATCATGAGCACAATTATCGATTTATCCAAAAGCGTCTGTGAAATATGCGATGAACACCCCGAAGTTGTTGAAATTATGAAAGACTTGGGGTTTGAGAACATTACAAATCCTGGCATGCTGAAAACCGCAGGAAGATTTATGACAATCCCCAAGGGTGCCGCGATGAAAAAAATTCCCATGGAAAAAATCAGAGAAGCTTTCGCGGCAAAGGGTTATGAATTAAAAGAATAGGGATCGGCATCAGGCTCAATCTGCTTAACTGAATCGGTGTCCGAAACTATATTCTGCGCCCAACGTCCGGCTTTAACAATGATAATACCGATTACGGACTTTATAACGTCAGCCGAATAGCAGACCGGATAAAGCACCATAATATCCAGTGCTGTAAAATGTGTGAGCATATAAACATATGGAACAAAGACAACCCATGTGTAAACACTGTCAAAAAGGAATGTTACAAATGTTTTGCCTCCCGATCGTATAGTAAAATATGTGCAGTGAGCGACCGCGTTAAAACTCATATATATGGCACTCGTCAGCATGAAACGGGTAGCCAGCATACGCACGTCATCGGTAGTATTGTAAATGTACGGGATGACGTGTGACAAGGAGGCAAGCGCGCTGCCGACAATAATGCAGATACAGACACTTAAGAATATCAGTCTCCATGCGGTTTGCTTTGCGCGTGTAATATCATTGGCTCCAAGAGCCTGACCAACCATAACGGCAACCGCAGTACCCATGGAAAAGACAATTACATTGAACAGGTTCGTTATCGTGCTGGATATGTTGAGACCTGCGACCACATTTAGTCCGCGGGTTGAGAATACCTGTGTCAAAGTGGTCATCCCCAATGACCAAAACAGCTCATTCACAAGCAGCGGCATTCCCTTTTTGGTTATGTTAAAAGCAAGACCTTTTGGAATTCTTATCGATTGATAAAGCCCCTTGATAAAAAGGAATCTTCCTGTATTTCTATGGGCGTAAACTACAATAATGGCAAGCTCCACAAACCGTGAAATTACTGTTGCAATCGCTGCGCCAGCAACACCTAAAGCGGGGAACCCAAGCTTTCCATAGATCAATATGTAATTCAGGCAGAGATTTGTAAAAACACCGGCCATGCTTGCCTTCATCGGAAGCAGGGTCTCTCCCGTTTCGCGGAGTGTGCTGCCGTATACCTGTGAGAGGGCGAACGGTAATAGCCCCCACAGCATTATGCGAAGGTAACTCCTGCTGTACTCGAGCGTTACCGCTCTCTCGACAGCATCACCTTCGCCGGTCAGATACAGGGAAATCAATTGGTCTCCGCAGGTCAGGAATACAGCAATTGCGACTGCTAAAGTGACAGCAGCAATCCAGAGCTTGAACCGCACCGTATAACGCAAGCCATCATTATCTCCAGCACCAAAAAATTGTGCACCGAATATTCCTGCACCCGAGAGTCCGCCGAAAACAGTCAGGTTAAATACAAATATAAGCTGATTGGCTATCGCAACACCTGACATCTGAGGTGTTCCTACCCGCCCTATCATGATGTTATCAAGAAGGTTGACAAAGTGTGTAATGGCGTTCTGCAAAATTATTGGAAGTACCAGCGCAAATACTATTGTATAAAATTTGCGATCTCCTATAAATGTGTTGCGTATTTTTCTAAAAGCGCCTGTTGATGCCGGTTGTTTCATATATTCCCTCCAATATGGCTCTTGCCGACAAAAGCCATTGTATCATATAAGGACAGAAATAATCCAGACATACATAAAAATCCCGCAAAATCCCAGGAAAATCACAGTACTGATAATAAACGGAATTTGGTTTATTCATAGAACGGCGGCATTTATTTTAAAGGATATTGCTTTATCGTGTTTATCATATGGTTGTTGCAACCTCAAATTTCCATATAAAAAGCAAGTTTCGGGGAAAATCAATAATTTTGTAAGGAATCAGAGTGTGTTAAGCTATTTCTGCTTTTATATTTTGCCATCTGATTAAGGTTAATGAAGCAATCCTTATTTTGTGCTAATATAAAATTATAAAATTCTGAAAAGGGTGTGCAAATGCTATGGATTTTATAAATAAAACTGTGGTTATAACAGGTGCCGGAAATGGAATCGGGAAAGGAATTGCCATACATTATGCGGAAAAAGGAGCAAATGTCGTAGTCGCAGATATAGACGCAGCAGCAGGTGCAAAAACGGCCGCCCAAATTAAAGAAACCGGCGGAAATGCAATTTTTGTACCTACAGATGTACGATTAGAAGCAGATATCGTCCGGTTAATGGAAACAGCCTACCAAACATACGGCCGTATAGATATTTTAATCAATAATGCAGGAATATCTGTTTTTAAGTCTCCTTATGAATTATCGGTAGAGGAATGGGATAATATTATCAATACGAATTTAAGAAGCGTTTTCTTAGGCTCGCGCGAAGCAGCAAAATATATGCGGCATAACAGGGAAGGCGGAGCTATTGTAAATATTGCCTCCACAAGGGCCATCATGTCCGAGCCGAACTCGGAAGCTTACGCTGCTTCAAAGGGCGGGATTGTTGCGCTTACACACGCGCTTGCGGCTTCATTAAGCCAGTACAGGATTACCGTCAATGCCATTTCCCCAGGTTGGATTGAAACAGGGGATTATACAAAATTAAGGCAAATTGATCATGAACAGCACCTGTCCAAGCGCGTAGGGAAGCCCGGGGATATTGCACGTGCCTGCCTTTATTTAACAGCCAAAGAGAATAATTTCGTCACAGGTGTTAACCTCGTTGTAGACGGCGGAATGACGAAAAAAATGATATATGAAGAATAAGCTCTAAGCATCTGAAAGA
>DATCLI010000191.1:0-2504 GCA_036563955.1 Clostridia bacterium
ATTTTAGATAAATGGCAGTGAACATTAACCCTGCTGCAAGCTCAACAATTGGATACTGCGGAGAAATCGGGTTTTTGCAGTACCTGCATTTGCCTTTTTGCAGCAAAAAACTTAATACCGGGACGAGATCTTTCGGCATTAGAACCGCGCCGCAGGAAGGACAGGACGAGCGGGGCTTAACAATCGATTTTTTTTCAGGAACGCGGCATATTACAACATTGAAAAAAGAACCAAGCACAAGGCCCGTTATAAATATCAATAAAATAACAGTTATTTGCACAAAATCAATCACTTTTGGTTTAACCCCCGACTTTTAGCAAATTTTAATAGAAGTCAAAACCTTTTTTTAGCTCTGTATAATTCATCGGATTTTGGAGGCTGGATTATTACACACCCGGATTCTGTCAGCATTATCCGGCTCTCTTTTTCAGTCATTTTACCGATAATTGATGCCTGTATTCCTTCGCTTAAAAGCCTTTTGACAAGAGAAGGACCGCAGCTTGCCGAAATCAGCATGCAGCCGCTTGAAATCAGTTTTAAAGGATTGATATTGAAATAGCCGCATATTTTATCCGTTTCCGAAAGCACCGGGATATTGCTTTTAACAATTTCCGCTCCGCATCCTGAAGCGTCGCACATTTCCCATACGGCTCCGAGTACTCCGCCCTCGGTAACATCATGCATTGCGTTTACACCACCGTGCTTTGACGCAATCATCCCTTCCCTTACAACGCTTATCTGGTCTAACAGTTTTTTAGCGTTAATAACAACCTTGTTTCCGAATTCGGCGGCAAGTTTTTTCTCGTGGTCTAGGGCCAGTATTGCTGTTCCTTCAAGCCCCGCGAACTTTGTAATAATAATATCGTCGCCGGGTTTTGCACCCGACGTTTTTATTATTTTTTTATCCGTTGTTTTTCCGACCGCGGTTATCGTTATGACAAAACGTCTGACAGCGCCCGTTACCTCGGTATGCCCGCCGATAACATCCACGTTCAATGACAGTGCGGTGTCCGCGATCTGTTCCATAATTGTTTCAATATCAAAAATCGCGGCATTTTCAGGGGCAAGGAGCGTAACCATAATCCCGACAGGTTCGGCTCCGCTTGCGGCGATGTCGTTACAAGCAACATGGACCGCTATAGTTCCTATCTGGCTGTCGGTCCCCGTTACCGGATCTGTCGAAATAACTGTTAATTCCTGCCCGAAGTCAACGGCGCCGCAGTCTTCACCGATTGCCGGCCTGACAATTATTTCTTTACGGGTATTTTTTATTTTATCAAGTATCATTGTCTTTAATATATCGTTAGGAATTTTTCCAATTTCCATACTTTTCACCTTATTCATTTATAGCTATATCTTTCTTTTTCATTTTTTCTCTTGTAATATGTATCTGATCCTTTGTCATTTCAATAAGACGCGGCTGTATCTTCGATTTTTCCTTTGGGTTTGCGGAAGCGGAAATAAGCTTTCCGAACCACTGCATCGCTTCGTCAAATAATTCAAGCCTTCTTGCCAATTCTCCCAATATGTACATAAGCGTATATTCATCAAGTTTTTTGTTTGACAGGTATTCCTGGCTGAATGATTTTTTATAGTAATCGTATGAATACTTCAAATACTTATATTCGTTTACCCACTCGCCCTTATAACGATACATCCACGCAATCCTTAAGCATATTTTCCCGAACTCCGACAGCGGAGCTCCCCTTACCTGCAGATTATAAAGGACTATTTTAAATGTTTCAAGGGCTTTATCGATATCCCTTTCTCCTGTAAAATCACGGCTTGTCCATTTTGGCTTAATATTGTCAAGCACCTGTTTACGGTCGTTAAAGCTCACTTCGGTGAATACGGTGCTGTGTGCCGCGTAGCCGCAGTGTTTGCAAACCCATGCTTCATACAAAAGCGGGTTGTACGTTTCGTAATAAGGACAGAAATCTTCGTCCTGGCTGATTAGTTTTACAAATCTGGAACGAACCTTTGTAACTTCGATTTTTTTATCGCAAACCGGACAGGTCAATGATGAATTGTAAATCGGATTTAATTCTGCCATATTAATGATGCTCCTGTAGTTTATAAGTTTTGCTTTACAGCGTTAATTTAATCTCCTTTTCAGTTTTACGGAGCGACATGTATCACTTTTTTCTGAGGCTGATACCTGTCGACCGATATTTTTTCGGTTTTCGCAAGTTTTCCGTTCGTATCGTATGTATCCCTGTATACCTCGACAATGTAGCCGGGAACCGCTTCTTTTACAACTTTTATTTCACCTGGCAAAAGCGTTTCGTCTTTTTTTGTTTCAACACCCTCGGGCTCTATTGTTTCTATTATTTTTGTCCTGATTTTTACCGTATACAGCACGTCAGGACGTTTACCCCATATTGTAACATAAACCTGCCCTCCGGCCGCTTCGGCTTCAATAACAACCGCATAGTCGCTGTTGTTTTTGAACTTGAAATCAATATACCCGTACGATATCGTAGCGTCACGTCCCATTTCTATGT
>DATCLI010000192.1:0-1593 GCA_036563955.1 Clostridia bacterium
ATTTTACTGTACTTTTTTTATTATGATACCTTTATGAATAACGCAATATGATGGCATCTGCGATGTTATATACTTTAAGTTCCGCTGTACAATATATTGCTGGTACGCATTAAAGCTTGTCACTATATATTGTACAGCGGATTTTTATTAAGGTTACATCGCAAATACCTTAATATGAGGTGTTCATTGGCAACTTTGTATAATAATTTTTCTCACTCTGATTATTTACCATAATTTATTAAAAGCCTTTTTCAGAAAACCGGATCTATTCCGGGGATGTTACCGTCTTTTTCATATTCTTTTCAAATTTGCTCCTGGGCATCATAACCTGGTGCCGGCAGCCCTGGCATTCGATCCGGATATCCGCTCCGGTCCGAATCACTTTCCATATCCTGCTTCCGCACGGATGCTGCTTTTTCATTTCAACCAGGTCTCCAAGCTTAAACACTTTTTGCTGCATAAATCCACTCCCATCCTGTTGTAAGAATTATTTCGCATTTCGTTACCGTCAAAGAGGAATCGCAGTTAACCGGGTTTTATTCATTTATCTTCTTAATCGCATCTTCTTCGCTTGGATATATATCAATAAAACGGTTCAGTTTTGTAACCTCGAAAAGTTTTTCAATTTCAGGCATAAGGCTGCACAGTACAAGCCTGCCGCCGTTTTCCCTGAATTTTCTGAACGAATCGACTATCATGCCTATCCCGGCACTGTTTATATATCCTATTTCAGCCATATTTAAAATAACACTGCCACTGCTGTTTTCTTCGACAAGATTGCTGAAAAACTCCTTGAATTCATTTTGAGTGGAGATACGAATCTGACCTTTAATTGCAAAAATCAAAACGCCGTTTATTATTTTACTTAAGGCCTCCATAGTGTCAATCATCCTTCCGGAAAGAATTGATTAAAAAATAGACTTCGTTATATATACCCAGAAAATTCGATATATAACAGAAAATGCTTAAATATTTTACAAAGTCTATTATCTTCAGTTTTTCAGGCTGTGCAGCGGAGCAGGTATTCTCCCGCCGCGCGAAATGAACTCCTCGGATGAATATTTATTTACACGCATTACGACGGCCGAACCCAAAAGCCCGCCGAATTCTACCGTATCTCCTTCTTTCATGCCTGGCGCGGGTATAATCCTGACGGCAGTTGTTTTCTGGTTAATAACGCCTATTGCGGCCTCATCGGCAATAATGGCTGAAATAGTTGAAGCGGGAGTATCTCCGGGCACAGCAATCATATCCAGGCCAACCGAACAAACACAGGTCATCGCTTCGAGCTTCTCAATCGATAATGCTCCGCATCTTACGGCTTCGGTCATTCCTTCGTCTTCGCTTACCGGTATGAATGCTCCGCTTAATCCTCCTACATATGAGGATGCCATAATGCCGCCTTTTTTCACCGCGTCATTTAAAAGAGCAAGCGCTGCGGTCGTACCGTGTGTTCCGCACCGCTCAAGCCCCATCTCTTCAAGGATTCGGGCAACGCTGTCACCGATCTCGGGAGTAGGCGCAAGAGAAAGGTCCACAATACCAAATGAAACTCCTAAACGGCTTGAAGCCTCCCTCGCAACAAGCTGTCCC